>NZ_JBWLUZ010000030.1:0-60869 GCF_057784325.1 Mesorhizobium sp. CNPSo 4689 | reverse complement strand
GACCCACGTGC
Organism: Mesorhizobium sp. CNPSo 4689; assembly: GCF_057784325.1. Taxonomy (NCBI): domain Bacteria; kingdom Pseudomonadati; phylum Pseudomonadota; class Alphaproteobacteria; order Hyphomicrobiales; family Phyllobacteriaceae; genus Mesorhizobium; species Mesorhizobium sp. CNPSo 4689. Next base: position 60,858 of record NZ_JBWLUZ010000030.1, on the reverse strand, counting down.
CGATCGGCGATCCGGTATGTTTGCGACACCTATTGCAGTGGCAATGACAGAGCCACAAAGGCTCGGCATTGGTTTTGTAGCGCACGTTGCCACACAAACAGCCTCCAGTGAGCGACATCCCGGTTCCTCCAACCAAGTGCGCGCTTGTTCCTGCACGCATGCGCCAGACTCGCACGAGCACTCCCAAAGCGGAATCCCAAATCGGACTCTTATGTTAGGCGGTATCCACTAGGGCGGCGTATAGTTGTGCGTATCTTCCCGTCACCATTGCATGCCATTGGGGTTCGCTGCCAAGTTTCGCTTTGGGAATCGGGGGGAGCCTATGCGCTTTGTAGTCCTTCTGGCCGCTGCCACTGTCACGGCGTGGTCAGACACTTCACCTGCACTTGCCTTCTATTGTACGAAGCCGTCCGCGCCGTCCTGTGCTGAGCGATACGGCAGCTTTGATGATGAATACGAGTTCGACAGGTGCAAGCGCGAAATGGAGGATTTCAAGTCGGAGGTGGAGCGCTTCATCGACTGCAATAACCAGCAGGCACGAAGCGACAACGAAGAGTCAATTTCCGACTACAAGGATGCCGTAGAGTCATTCAATCGGAGGGCTGGCAACTGACTATGAGCGAACTAGTCACGAGCCTTCAAACGTGGTCGATGGTCCTAACCGCCGTGGCAACCATTGGGCTTGGCTTCTTTACCTGGGTATTAGCACGAGAGACGAAGAGGCTCTCAAGAGCGACGGCTCAGGCCCATGTGGTGGCGACCCTTGAGCCAAACCATTGGTCAGTCAGGCACTTTGACTTGGTGGTTACCAATACGGGAAACGCCGCAGCCCACGATGTTGTCATATCATTCAGCCCCGATCTTCCCGAGAAGGATGGTGGCGGAGAGATTGGGCGTCCTCTTCGGCATCTGAGTGTGTTGAAACCGGGTCAATCGCTATCGTGCTTTGTCGGAGCCTATGAGGTCTTTCACGAGAAGACCTACCAAGTTTCGACCGGCTGGAAGCACCACCCTGACGAACGGGAGCGCCAGTCGCTTAGCTACGAGTTGTCCATGCGCGACTATGCGGATTTCGGCCATTTAGGTGCCCGCACCCCGTTTATCCAAATGGCGGAACAACTGAAGAAGATTCGTGAGGACTGGCAGTGGATAGCGAACGGGTCTCGAAAAATTAAGACAGATAGCTATTCCGGCGAAGATCGCGAGAAAGAGCGGAAGCGGTGGGAGCCACAACGGAAGGCGGCTTCACGACCGCCTAGGAAACCCAAAGGCCAAAGCGGCGAAGAGAGCGGGACCTGATCCAACGTCGCGTTCATGGCCGCAATCCGCTCCTGCCTCCTCCCCAGAACTACTTTGCCCCATCCGCCTACCCCAGGGCAGAGAATGCGTTTATTTCGGGTGAGCCCGCCCGGTAGCGCCCTAGTCGGTTTCAAACTTGGGGAACTTCTCCATGGCGTCCCGCTGCGCCTTTAACGTCACACTACCGTAGGCACCGCCGACTGTCTTAGCCGCATGGCCGCAGATGGCGTCCAGAACGCTATCCGCAATGCCTGCCTCGCGCCCTATCGTCTTGAAGGTGTGCCGCCATGCATGATTGGGCTGGACTCTCTTATCCTTCACCACCTCCCGGACAAACTCCCTGAGCCTGTTCTTGACGCTCCGCCACACGCCTCGCACTTCTCCATCCTGCTTGCGGGGGATAAGGAAGAGATAACCCGACGGGGCAGCGGCAACGAAGGTGAGGAAGCCCTGGGCCGCAAGGTGGTCATGGAGCACAACCTCCCGAACCTCCTTGTCTTTCACCGTGCCCGCCTCTGGCGTGATGGTCATCACCCACAGTGAGCCCTGCTGTCTGATGTCCTCTTTGCGTAGCTGGACAATCTCGCCCACCCGGGCACCCGAATAGGCGCACACCCACGGCACCCAACGTTTGGCCGCCTTGAGCTTCGGAGACTCCCGGCCATTGTGGTTGAGGCTATGGACCAAGACTACCTTGGCCTCCTCCGTGGTGAACTCTTTGCCGCGTGTCCGCACCGCCTTCGCGCGGACCACCCGGATACCCTCTGCTGGGTTGGCACCCAACTTTCTATTCCCGACCGCCCACTTGAAGATGGCCCGTAGCCCAGCCACGTCGCTATCTCCCACTGTCTTCGGGCTGACCCCTTCTGCGAGCCTGTGGTCCTTGAAGGCGACCACATCGCTGGGCTTAACGTCTAAGGCCTCGTCATGCTTTAGAAAGGCCACAAAGCGGTCCATCGTGCCCTTGTAGCTTTCGTAGGTGCTGAAGGCCCTGCCGGCCGACTTGGCTTCCCGCCACCAGTCTTCCACTAGACCGACAAGAGAGGTCTGTGCGACCTGCTTAGCAACTGTGGTGGCCTTTGTCAGTTCCAACGCGGGAAACCGATTTGCCTTGGGGTCCGGCGAGTAGTCGCCTGCTGTTTCCCGATCCGCTTGCGCAAAACCATCCTTGAGGGAGCGAAGCACTTCACGGGTAAGCAATTCGACTGAATCCGATGCGACATTGACGAGGCCGCGACGGACGAGAATCTGGCTAGCTGTCCGCAAAGCAGGGTCGCGGCCAGAAGGGTCTGTCCCAGCCTCTAGTCTTGCCATTGCATTCTTATAGACTCCGCCGCCGATCTCCCCTGTGAAGGCGCTCTCCGCGTCCGACAAGTCCGGGTCGATGTCCGCCAGAGATTCCCATGCGTAGACATCTCGGGAGAGCGCCACGGCCTGCCTATGTGACAAGACGATGGGGCTCTCGCGGAGTCCTTGCCAGACTGTTTCCAGATAGCCGGCCACTTGGGCTTGGCGAGTTTTGACTTCGCTAGGAGTGGAAGCACGCAACGATACGCGAACGGCGTGATCCTTGACGGTGATCGTTTTCCTTACGATCTCAGGGCCAACCGGAATCTGCAGCGTTACGCCCACCGCACGGTCCCTCACGTCGGCCGGAATGCGTTGGTTGAATTGCTGATTAATGGTGCCTTTTCGCTTCACGGGTTTGACCAGCCGGAAATGCATTGTTGCACACCTTTGTAACACACAAGGGCGAGCGCAATGAATTGAAAAGGCTTATCTTATTGATCCCGTTGGCAGTCGGGATGAGATGGTGCCCAGAAGAGGACTCGAACCTCCACTCCTTGCGGAACACGGACCTGAACCGTGCGCGTCTACCAATTCCGCCATCTGGGCTGGTGCGGGCTCATGTAAGCGGGCAAGCGACGGGTGTCAACGCGCTTTTTTTCGAGCCCGCTATTCGGGTACCGGCTTAAAGTCCGACCGGCAATTCGCCCTGCCGGCGCGGCAGGGCGGAATCGCCGACCAGGCCTCAGCCCTCCAGCACTTCCTTCGACGCCACGGTCGAATCGGCGTTGAGCTTGTAGATCACCGGCACGCCGGTGCCGAGTTCCAGCTTGACGATCTCCTCGCCGCTCTTGCCGTCCAGCGCCATGATCAGCGCGCGCAGCGAGTTGCCGTGCGCCGCGACCAGCACGGTTTCGCCGCGCAGCACATGCGGCTGCAGATCGTGCAGATAGTAGGGCCAGACACGGGCGCCGGTGTCCTTCAGGCTTTCGCCGCCGGGCGGCGAGACGTCGTAGGAGCGGCGCCAGACATGCACCTGCTCCTCGCCCCACTTCTTGCGCGCGTCGTCCTTGTTGAGGCCGGAGAGGTCGCCATAGTCGCGCTCGTTCAGCGCCTGGTCGCGGATCGTCTCCAGCCCGCTCTGGCCGACCGCGTCGAGAATGTGCTGGCAGGTTTTTTGGGCCCGGATCAGCGCCGAGGTGAAGGCGATGTCGAATTTCAGGCCGCGTGCCTTGAGCTTCGCGCCTGCGTCCTTGGCCTCCTTGTGGCCCTGCTCGGTCAGGTCGACGTCGCGCCAGCCGGTGAACAGGTTCTTCAGGTTCCATTCGCTCTGGCCATGGCGCACGAGCACGAGAGTTCCCGACATGTTTGCTCCTTCAAGGTTGGGGATCAGGCCGCCTCAGCTTAGGCCGAGCACGTCCCGCATCGAATACAGTCCGGGCTTCCGGCCGCGCGCCCAAAGTGCGGCTTTGACCGCGCCGCGGGCGAAGATCGCCCGGTCCTCGGCATGGTGGGCAAGCGTGATGCGCTCGCCGGTGCCGGCCAGCACAACGCTGTGATCACCGACCACCGAGCCGCCGCGCAGCGTGGCGAAGCCGATCGAGCCCGTCTTGCGCACACCGGTGTGGCCGTCGCGCACGCGCACATCGTTGCCGGCAAGCTCAATACCGCGCCCTGCGGCGGCGGCTTCGCCGAGCAGCAGTGCCGTCCCCGACGGCGCGTCGACCTTGTGGCGGTGGTGCATTTCCAGGATCTCGATGTCGAAATCCTCGGCATCGAGCGCCTTCGCGGCCTGTTCCACCAGCACCGCCAGCAAATTGACGCCGAGGCTCATATTGCCGGACTTGACGATCGTCGCATGGCGCGCCGCCGCCGCGATCGCGGCATTGTCGTCGGCTGAGCAGCCGGTGGTGCCGATGACATGGGCAATGCGCGCCTGCGCGGCGTAGCCGGCGAATTCCACGGTCGCGCCAGGGGCGGTGAAGTCGAGCACGCCGTCGGCCTTGGCGAAGGCCGGCAACGGATCGTCGACGATCGGCACGTTGATGATGCCAATGCCGGCAAGCTCTCCGGCATCCTTGCCGAGATAAGGTGATCCCGGCCGCTCGACCGCGCCGGCGACGCGCGCGCCCGGCATCGTATGGATGGCACGGATCAGCGTCTGGCCCATGCGGCCGGCCGCGCCCACCACCACCAGGCCCATATCGCCCGATTCGCTCATGCGTTCCTCCCCACCACCTTCTTTCCACGCGAGCGCGGCAGCGGAGTTTGGATTGGCTTGGCGTCGTCGACAAGCCCCAGCCCCTTCTTGCCCTGCACCCGGTGGAAGCGGGCATAGACGCTGTGCGGATCGGCCATCAGCGCGGCATGCGTGCCTTCCTCGACCAGCCTGCCCTCTTCCAGCACGATGATGTGGTCGGCATTGACCACCGTCGACAGCCGGTGCGCGATGACGATGGTGGTGCGCCCTTCCATGACATGGGTCAGCGCTTCCTGGACGCGCGCTTCCGCCTCGTTGTCGAGCGCCGAGGTCGCCTCGTCGAGCAGCAGGATCGGCGCATTGCGCACGATGGCGCGGGCGATCGACACACGCTGGCGCTGGCCGCCGGACAGCGTCACGCCGTTTTCGCCGACGGGGGTGTCATAGCCCTCCGGCTGCTGGCGGATGAACTCGTCGGCCGCGGCCTGCTTCGCGGCCTGCTCGATCTCGGCATCGCTGGCGGAGAGCCGCCCATAGCGGATGTTGTCGCGGATGGTGCCCTCGAACAGATAGGGCGCCTGCGAGACATAGGCGATCGAGCCGCGCAGCGATTTCTTGGTCACCTTTGAGATGTCCTGGCCGTCGATCGTGATGCTGCCGTGGTCGACATCGTAAAAGCGCTGCAAGAGCGCCACCAGCGTCGACTTGCCGGCGCCCGAAGCGCCGACGATGGCCGTCATCTTGCCGGCCTGGGCGACGAAGCTCAGCTCCTGCAGCACCGGCGTTTCGGGCACATAGCCGAACGTGACGTTGTTGAAGTGCACCTCGCCAGTGGTGATCCTCGCTTCGGCCGCGCCCGACGTATCGCCCTGCTGCGGCTGGAGGTCGAGAAGCTCATAGATCATGCGCGCATTGACCAGAGCGCGTTCCATGCCGACCTGCATGCGCGCCAGCCGCCGCGCCGGATCATAGGCGAGCGTCAGGGCCGTGATGAAGGAAAAGACCGCGCCCGGCGGCTGGCCGAGAACGGTAGCCCGGTAGCCGGAATAGGCGATGACGCTGGCAAAGGCCAAACCTGCCAGCAGTTCGGAGATCGGCGTGAGCCGCTCCGAAACGCGCGCGATCTTGTTTGACCGCTGTTCCGCATCGTCGGCGAGCTTGCCGATGCGACGCGACAGCTCGTCCTCCATGGTGAAGGCCTTGACGATGGCGATACCTTGCGTGGCTTCCTGCATGGCGCCGATCAGCCGCGAATTGATCTGCACCGATTCACGGGTGATGCGCCGAACCCGCCGCATCAGATAGGTCACGGTGTAGATCAGCGGCGGTCCGATCAGCAGGGAGCTGAGCGAAAGCACCGGATCCTGGTAGATCATAACGCCGACCAGGGCGACCAGCGAGACAGCGTCGCGCGCGGTCGAGGTTATCGTCATCGACAGCAGATCGCGAATGCCGTTGACATTCTCGTTGACCTGCGCCGCCAGCCGGCCGGAACGGGTGTCGTTGAAGAAGCTGACGCCGAGCTTCATCAGATGGTTGAAGATGCGCTGCTGGTAGCGCGCCACCAGATTGTTGCCGATCCTGGCCATCGTCACCGCCTGGCCGTAGCCGGCAAGCCCGCGCAGGATGAAGGCCCCGAGCAGTGCGGCGCAGATCCACGGGATCAGGTCGCCGCGCCGTTCATAGAAGATCTGATTGACGACCGGACTCATGATCCAGGCAGAGAGGGCCGTCGTTGCCGACACGGTCAGCAGGCACAGGATCGTGAATACGTACGACCACCGATAGTCGCGGCCGTTCTCTTCGAGAATGCGGCGAATGACCGCCACGACCTCGCCCGGCCGAGCTCTCGCATGGTGTTGGGATGATTGGTTCAAGTCGCTGGCGTTCCGTGGGTCCGTCGTCTGGTCATGCCGCAAGGGCTGGAATTCGGCACCCCTCTTAGCGCCCTGTCTGCGGCTTGCCTATGGCGAAACTTCGTCGCGGGGCGGCGCGATCCTTATGCGCGCCAGCGCCGTCCCGCCGTCTGGACGCCGAACAGCGAGGGGTTTCGGGCATAGGCGGCAAGGCCGAGAAGCGCCGCCAGCGGGTGCGTAATGACATAGACCGGCATGGCGCGCATCAGCTCGCTGTGCGGCGCCTTGTCCTCGAAGGCGGCGCGGAAATTGCCGGCTTTCAGCGCCGGCACGATCTTTTGCGCGATGCCGCCGGTGAGGAACACGCCGCCGCGGCTCATGAACACCAGCGCCAGATCGCCGGCGGTGCGCCCGAGGCAGGTGACGAACATCGACAGCGCTTCTTCGGCCACCGGATCCGTCTTCGCCAGGGCCGCGGCGGTGATTTCGGCCGGCGTGGTGAAGGGCACCGGCTTGCCGTCGGCCTTGGCCACGGCGCGATAGAGGTTGACCAGGCCGCGCCCGCACAGGATCTGCTCGCCTGAAATGCGGCCTTCCAGCCTCTCGATATGGGGGAAAACCTGGAAATCGCGGGCTGAGCGCGGCCCAATGTCCATGTGGCCGCCTTCGCCCGGCACCGGGATCCAGTGGTTGAGCGCATGGATCAGCCCGGCGACGCCAAGCCCGGTGCCGGGACCGAGCACGACGCGGCCGGCATTGGCTTCCGGCGTGCCGCCGCCGATCTTTTCCATATGCTCTTCGCCGAGCGCGACCACGGCCAGCGCCTGCGCCTCGAAATCGTTGAGCACGACGATGTCGCTGAGGCCAAGATTGGCGAACATTTTCCTTGGCTTGACCACCCACGGGCAGTTGGTCAGCTCGATCTCGTCGCCGTCGACCGGACCGGCCACCGCCAGCACCGCCGAATTGGGCCGGATCGAGGAGCGGTCGAGCACCGCCGCCTGGATCGCCTCGTCGATCGTGTTGAAATTGGCCGTCTGGACGATCTGCGGCTCGGTCGCTTCCGAATTCGCGTCGAGCACGATCGAAAAGCGCGCATTGGTGCCGCCGATGTCGCCGATCAGGACCGGAAACCGCAGCGCTGTCTCGTCGTCACCTTGCATGGCTCTTGGTCGTCCCTATTCCGGCAGTCTGCCGCTGTTTCTCGTGACTAGCGCATGACTTCGGAAAGGGAAAGCCGCTTCCGCGTCAGTTTCCCGGTCGCGGTCGCGGCAGCGGGATGCCGATCTCGGGTGTCGGCGCGAACGCGCTTGCCGAGGCCGGCAGCGCCGCCGCGCCACTTGGCACTTCCGGTGCCGTCGGCAGCGCCACCGCCGGCTCGGCGGCGACAGCGATCGGCACGCCGCCGCCGTGATAGGTGGCGGTTTCCGCCGAGGCCGGAGCCGGGGCGTCGAGTACGGTCTGGCATTGCCTGGGCAGGTTCGCCATCGTCATCAGGTCGCGCGCCTTCGGCGCATCCGAGTTCTTGTTGGGCCGCCACGGCTCCTCGGTGAACCACCAGGCCAGCGGCTTGCCGCAGCCGTCATCAGCCGGGGTCGCTTCCTGCCCCTTGCAGTTGGGCGAACCCGGCTGGCAGCCGATGCGCATATGGAAATGATAGTCATGGCCCCAGAACGGCCGGACCTTGCGCAGCCAGGAGCGGTCGCCGGTGACGGTGTCGCAGAGCTTCTTCTTGATGCCGGGATTGACCAGGATGCGCTCGACCTCCGGGTAGCTGGCCGCGCGCTTGAGAAGCCGCGTATGCATCGGCTTCCACAGCCCGTCCTTCACCAGGTGGGTCTTCTCATCGACCATCAGGGTGGCGCTCATTTCTTCGCGCTGGCGGGTCGAAAGCGGGCGACTGGGCATCGGCGTCAGCCAGATGTCGGCGTCGAGGCCGATCTGGTGCGAGGCATGGCCGGTCAGCATCGGTCCGCCGCGCGGCTGCGAAATATCGCCGATCAGAAGCCCCGGCCAGCCGTCGGCGTGAGCGTCACGTGCGAGCTTCTCGACCAGCGCGATCATCGCCGGATGGCCCCAGCGCCGGTTGCGCGACGGCCGCATCACTTCCCAGGTCGGCCCGTCCATGGGGATGGCGACGCCGCCGGCAAAGCAGCCCTTGGAATAGAAGCCGAAGGATTGCGCCGCTGCCACCGCCGGCAGCTTCTTGGCGCCGAACAGGTCTTTTGCCCGCGGCTCGGCCGTCAGCGCGCCCGCGACAAGCCCGGTGAGTGCAAGGATGGACATCATCGCCGTCAGGAACGGCCTTCTGCCGGGCAATGATCGCATCGACATCGTCATGAAACCGGATCCCCTCCGCAACAGGCCGCGAACCGTGGCGAATCATACCACGACCAGTGCTGCGCTTCGATCATGACCGCTTCATCGGGCTGCGCGCCTCGCCCTCGCGCCAGTTGCCGTTGGCCCACATATGGTCGAGCGCCACCCGGTAATCGGGAAACCGGAAGCTGTAGCCCGCCGCCTTGATCGACGCGTTGGCGACGCGCTTGTTCTCGCCATAGAAGGAGCGCGCCATAGGCGAAAGTTGGGCGGTCTCGAACGGAATTTCCGGCGGCGGGGTGACGCCCATCAGCGAGGCGGCGTAGGCAACGACGTCCTGCGGCGGCGCCGGCAGATCGTCGGTGACGTTGAAGATGCCGCCGCGATTGGCATCGGCCAGATGCCAGAGCGCGCCGGCAATGTCGTCGCAATGGATGCGGTTGAACACCTGGCCCGGCTTGACCAGCCGCCGCGCGGTGCCGTCGGCCAGGTTGACCAGCGCGTTGCGGCCGGGCCCGTAGATTCCGGAGAGCCGCAGGATCGCCACCGGCCGGCCGATCTCCCGGCCCAGTTCCAGCCAATCCTGCTCGGCGGAGACCCGCATCACCGAACGTTTGGAGACGGGCCGGCATTCGGCGGTCTCATCCACCCAGCCGCCGCCATGGTCGCCATAGACACCGACGGTGGAGAGATAACCTATCCATTCGAGCGCCGGCATATCCGTCAGGATCGCATCGCGCGCGGCATTCAGCACCGGATCGCCGACCTCTTCCGGCGCCACCGAGACGATCAGGTGGGTGGTTGTCCTCAAGGCCTCACCGATCTCTGGGGTCAGCGCGCCGTCGAAGCGCAATGGCGTGATGCCGGCCTGCCGCAGCGCTTCGAACTTCTCCGGCGAGCGCGTCGTGCCAAAAATCGTCGAGGCTGCATCCTTGCTGGCGCGGGCAAAAGCCTTGCCGGAATAGCCGGCGCCGAAGATGAGGATATGCTTTTCGGTCATGCATGCATCTCGATTGGATTTGATTGCGCCAGAAGCCATTCGTGGCGCACAGACTCGTTGCGTTCGGTTTGCGCCGCGGCTGCGGCACGTTCGGCGAACTCGATCTCGGGCACAAGCCGTGACAGCGCCCAGATAGCCGCGCCCCGCACCAGCGGCGAGGCATCGCCAAGCAGTTCGCGTACCGGACCGGCCAGCGAAAAATCACCCGAATTGCCGGCGGCGATCAGCACGTTGCGGACAAAGCGGTCGCGGCCGATGCGTTTTATGGGCGAACCTGTAAAGAACGAGCGAAAAGCGGTGTCGTCGAGCAGCAAGAGCTCCGCAAGCGACGGCTCGCGCAGATCCGCGCGGGCGACAAGCTTCGCCTCGGACGCTGCTTGCGCGAACTTGTTCCACGGGCAGGCGGCCAGGCAGTCGTCGCAGCCATAGATGCGGTTGCCGATCTTTTCGCGGAATTCATGCGGGATCGGCCCCTTGTTCTCGATGGTGAGATAAGAAATGCAGCGCCGCGCATCGAGCCGGTAGGGTGCCGGGAAGGCATCGGTCGGGCAGGCATCCAGACAGGCGCGGCAGGAGCCGCAATGATCGTCCTCCGCCTTGTCGGGCACAAGCGCGGCGGTGGTGAAGATGGTGCCGAGAAACAGCCAGGAGCCGTGTTCGCGGCTGACCAGATTGGTGTGCTTGCCTTGCCAGCCGAGCCCGGCGGCCTCCGCCAGCGGCTTTTCCATCACCGGCGCGGTGTCGACGAACACTTTCACGTCGCCACCCGCGCGCGCGACGATCTTGCCGGCGATCTCCTTCAGCCGGCCCTTCATCACCTCGTGATAGTCGCGGTTCCGCGCATAGACCGAAATGGCGCCACGGTCGCGCCTTGCCTGCAGCATGCGCGGATCGTGCTCCGGGCCGTAATTCATCGCCAGCACGACGATCGAGCGGACCTCGGGCCACAGCGCCGCCGGTTCGCTCCGGCGCTCCAGCGTCTCGGCGATCCAGCCCATCGAACCGTGAAAACCGTCGGCGACGAATTCGGCGAGCCGGGCCGGCGCCAGAGGGATCGCGTCGGGCGTGGTGACCGCGACGGCATCGAAACCGGCGCGCTGCGCCTCGCGGTCGATCAGCGCGCGCAGTTTTGCGGCGTCAGAAGTCGAGGTCCGCATAATGCGACACCGGTGACAGGCCGCGCACCCGGTCGGACAGAAGCGGCCGGAACGACGGCCGCGATTTCACCCGCGTATACCATTCGCGCGCCGCGGCGTGTTCGCGCCAGTCGATCTCGCCGAGATAATCGAGCACCGACAGCGCAGCCGCCGCCGCGAGGTCGGCATAGGTCACCTTGTTGCCGGCCAGCCAGTGGCGGGTGCCGGCCAGCCAGTTGGTGTATTTCATGTGCTGGCGGATGTTGGCGCGCGCCGCCCGGATCGCGCCCGAATCAGGCGAGCCGCCGCCCGCCGTCTCCGGCATGATCGGCTTCAGCACGCGCTCGCGCACCAGGTGCCGCGTGACCTCGCCCTCGGCCTTGCTGAGATACCAGTCGGTCAGCCGGCGGATTTCGGCCCGCTCCATCGGGTCTTCGGCGAACAGCCTCTTGTCGCGTTTCAAGACGCCGCGCGTCTCGTCGAGATATTCGGCAATCACCATCGCGCCGACGATCGGCACGTCGCCTTCGGCAAGCAGGATCGGCAAGGTGCCGGCCGGGTTCAGCGCCAGAAACTCCTTGCGCCGCGTCCACGGCTTTTCCTCGATCAGCGCCAGCTCCTCGCCATATTCGCCGAAGGCGAGGCGCACGAACCGGCAGGCGGCGAACATCGGATGGTGGAAGAGCGTCAGCATGGTCCCGCGATGATAAGGCGCACTGGCGAATCGCCGGCCGCGCCGGTAAGTCTTGGCCGCCCGCAAAGCGGACCGTCAGGGTGCTGCGACCTATAGGGGGACTTCCGCGCCATGACAAGCAAGCCCTTCTCCCAAGCCCGCACGTGAATCCCGAGGTTGCCATGGAAAGCCAGACCATCGTCGAAGCCCTGCTGCTCGGTCTTCTGGAGGGCCTGACCGAGTTCATACCGGTCTCCTCGACCGGCCATATCCTGCTCGCCGGCCATTTTCTCGGCTTCCACTCGACCGGCAAGGCCTTCGAGATCCTGATCCAGCTCGGTGCCATCCTGGCGATCCTCAGCGTCTATTTCCGCCGTCTGTGGCAAATGCTGCTCGACCTGCCGCATGACCGGCTGACGCGGCATTTCGTCATCGGCATCCTCATCGCCTTCCTGCCGGCGGCGATCCTCGGCGCGCTGGCGCATGATTTCATCAAGACCATCCTGTTCGAATCGCCACGGCTGATCTGCATCATGCTGATCATCGGCGGCGTCGTGTTGCTGACGGTCGACCGGATGAACCTCAAGCCCGTCTACCGTGACGTCGAGCGCTTTCCGACCCGGCTCTATCTGCAGATCGGCCTGTTCCAGTGCCTGTCGCTGATTCCCGGCACCTCGCGCTCGGGCTCCACCATCGTCGGCGCCCTGCTTTTGGGCGTCGACAAGCGGGCGGCGGCGGAATTCTCCTTCTTCCTCGCCATCCCGACCATGGTCGGCGCCTTCGCCTTCGACCTGTTCAAGAACCGCAATGTGCTGAGCAGCGCCGACCTGCCGATCATCGCCTTCGGCTTCATCGCCGCCTTCATCACCGCGCTGCTCGTCGTCCGCTTCCTGCTCGGTTACGTCTCGCGCAACGGCTATTCGCTGTTCGGCTGGTGGCGGCTGGTGATCGGCGGCGTCGGGCTGGTGGCGCTGATGATCTGGGGGTGAGGAGCGGTCCGCGAAGCGGACGGGAAGCCAATTGCTTGGCTTTCCGAGCGACGAACGCCCGGAGCCATGCGAAGGGCCGGGCTTACCCTCAATTCCGCCCGTAAAACGCGTTCTCGACATGCACCGGCCAGCGCCAGGGCAGCACCGCCACCATGTCGAAGCGCACCGACAGTTTGCCATAGTCGGGCTGCCGCGACAGCCAGAGATCGGCGGCGCCCTCGATGCGGCGTTCCGAACCGCGTGCGATCGCCTCCATCGCTTCCATCAGCGTGCGGCGCGCCTTGACCTCGACGAACAGCACCAGGTCGCCGCGCCTGGCGATCAGGTCGATCTCGCCGAGTTTGGTGCGATGGCGCCGCGCGAGGATCCGGTAGCCTTTCAGCATCAGTGCCAGCGCCGCCAGCCATTCGCTGCGATGGCCGCGTCGATAGGCCTGTCGGCGGTGAAGGGCCTGACGCTTAGTCGCCACCCTCGCCTCCACCGGCATCCCTGAGCTCGAGCAGCCGCCGGTAAAGCGCCTGCTTCTGGCCGCCGGTCATCTTTGCCGCTTCCGCGGCCGCCTTCGAGGCCGGCATTTCGGCGGCGAGGGACAGCAGCAGCCGGTCGATGTCTTCAGGCTGGTCGGCCCTGGCCTCAGCGGGGCCGACGCAGATGACGATTTCGCCCTTCGGCGTGTCGGCCGCCGCGTAGTGGTCGGCGAGAACCTGCAGCGTGCCGGTCCGCATCTCCTCGAAAGTCTTGGTCAGTTCGCGGCCGATCGCCGTCTTGCGGGCGCCGCCCAAGGCCTCGACCATGGCGCCCAGCGTCTCGGCCAGCCGGCGCGGCGATTCGAAGAAGATCAGCGTCGCCGGAACGGCTTTCAGCGCCTCCAGCCGCGTCAGCCGTTGCCCGGTCTTCACCGGCAAGAAGCCTGCGAACAGGAAGGCGTCGGAAGGCAGGCCGGACGCCGTCAGCGCGGCGAGTGCGGCCGACGGCCCGGGGATCGGCACGACGCGAAGGCCGTGGTCCAGTGCCTCGCCGACCAGCCGGTAGCCAGGGTCGGAGATCAGCGGCGTGCCGGCGTCCGAGATCAGCGCCACGCTCTGCCCGGCTTCGAGCGCCGCGATCAGCTTCGGTCCGGCTTCGCCGGCATTGTGCTCGTGATAGGCGGTGGTGCGGCGGCGGATGCCGTAGCGGTCGAGCAGCACGCGCGACACCCGCGTGTCCTCGCAGGCGACGATGTCGGCGGCGGCCAGCGTTTCCAGCGCGCGCAGCGTGATGTCGGCCAGATTGCCGATCGGTGTCGCCACGAGATAGAGCGCCGGCTCGAGCGGCCGCGCCGGTATCTCGGTCTGCCCGATCACATAGCTGCGTTTTTCGCCGGTCACCGGTGCCCTCTTGCGTGTATTTGGTCCTGTTTGGCACGGCGCACGCCCGGTTGCAAAACGTGACGACGATGTAATGCGGCCGCCATGCCTTTGCCACAGTGCGGAACGAAACCAAGCTCGGCGAATTACCCTGAGTCTCGGGAGGAGGACAGGATGGACAGCCTGAAGATACAGGACGTTTTCGAGCCCTATTATGCCGGGCGCAAGCGCTTTGCCGCGCGGCGCGACAAAAGCCAGCCGGTCGAAGCTCAAAACGATGCCGATAGCGCGGAGGTCAGGCAGCGGCTTTTGCGCCGCCTGCTGGCCGAGCCTAGAACCAAGATCGAGACCGAAACCGACAGCACGACGGAGCACTGACCGGACGATGCCCAATCGCTTCGATATCTTCATCACCCGTCTTGAAACGAAAAGCGCCAGAGAAGGCGTCCCATCACACCCGATAGGCGACCAGCACCGCGCCCGCCGCGATAAGAGCGACGCCAAGCCAGTTCGCTCCGGAGAGGCGCTCGCCGAGAAAGACCGCGCCAAACACCGCCACAAGCACGACGCTTAGCTTGTCGATCGGCGCCACCTGCGCCGCATTGCCGAGTTTCAGGGCGCGGAAGTAGCACAGCCACGACGCGCCGGTGGCCAGGCCGGATAGGCCGAGGAAAAGCCAGGTCTTTCCGGAGATCGAGCCCAGCGGCTGGAACTGGCCGCTGGCGGCGAGAATGGCCGCGAGCACGACCAGAATAATGACCGTCCGGATGAAGGTCGCGAAGTCGGAATTGATGTTCTCGATGCCGACCTTGGCGAAGATCGCCGTCAGCGCCGCGAACGCCGCCGACAGCAGCGCCCAGAATTGCCAGGAAGATACGGTCAGGTTCATTGGGGTGGCCTCGCGAGC
The DNA here is from genome assembly GCF_057784325.1 of Mesorhizobium sp. CNPSo 4689. Lineage (NCBI taxonomy): Bacteria > Pseudomonadati > Pseudomonadota > Alphaproteobacteria > Hyphomicrobiales > Phyllobacteriaceae > Mesorhizobium > Mesorhizobium sp. CNPSo 4689. The sequence continues at coordinate 45,846 of NZ_JBWLUZ010000030.1, read as the reverse complement.
GGCGGTCTCAACCGAGATAGCGCGAAACGCGTGCCTTCAGAAGGTCAGTCAGCTCCAGATCCATGAATTCATAGTTGTCAGGTATATCGAGGCAGATGACCCGGGCCTTCTTCAGGCTCGCCTTGAACTTCTTCTGCAGTTTGGTGCGGTGCGCCTTTTCCATGACGAAGATGATGTCGGCCCACGCCACCAGTTCATGCGTCAGCGGCGTGTCGGCATCATGATTGGTGCCGGCCGAGGCAACCTCAATGTCCCCGCGCCTGGAAAACACCTGCTCCGCCGTCGGGCTGCGCAAGCGGTTCTGGCTGCAGACGAAGAGGACGTTCTTCAAGTGCATTGTTCGAGCATGATCTTATCCGAAAACCGGCACCCACTTTTCAGGATCATGCTCTACCGCGCCAGGTCCGCCACCACCGCATCGAGCACGATCATGCCAGCTGGCGTGGCGCGCAGGCGGGCATTGCCGATCGGCGCCACCAGTCCTTCGCCCTGCAGCACCGACAACCGCGCGCTCGACAGGCCACGCCCGGAGAATGCCTCGTAGCGGAAAAGGTCGATGCCCTCGGCCAGCCGCAGCCCCATCAGCAGGAACTCGTCGGCCTCTTCCGAGCGCGTCAGGATCTCACCGCCGGTAACGCCATGGCCCTTGGCTTCGACCAGATTGGCCCAGGTCTCCGGCATCCGCTCGGTGATCGTCACCACGCGGTGGCCGTGCTCGACGAAGCGGCCATGCGCGCCGGGGCCGACGCCGACATATTCGCCATAGCGCCAGTAGGTCAGGTTGTGCCGGCTTTCGGCGCCTGGCCTGGCGTGGTTGGAAATCTCGTAGGCCGGCAAGCCATGCGCCAATGTCACCTCCTGCGTCAGCGCGTACAGGTCGGCGGCGTGGTCGTTGTCCGGAATGGCGAATTTCTTCGCCGCATGCAGCGCATGGAAGGGCGTGCCTTCCTCGATGGTCAGCTGGTAGAGCGACAGATGGTCGGCGGCATGGCCGATTGCCTGTTCAAGCTCCGCCTGCCACGCGTCCGGCGTTTGGTCCGGCCGCGCATAGATCAGGTCGAACGAGAGGCGGGGAAATATTTCCCGCGCGAGCCCGATGGCGTGCAGCGCCTCGTCGACATTGTGCAACCGGCCAAGGAAACGCAAATCCTTGTCGTTCAGCGCCTGCACGCCGAGCGACACCCGGTTGACACCGGCCGCGCGATAGCCGCGAAAGCGCTCCGCCTCGACCGATGATGGATTGGCTTCCAGCGTCACCTCGATGCCTTCAGGCACCGTCCAGTTCTTTGCCACCGCGTTGAGCACCGTCGCCACGGTTTCCGGCTTCATCAGCGACGGTGTGCCGCCGCCGAGAAAAATGCTGGTCACCTCGCGCGGCCCGGTGCGGGCACGCATCGTCGCCAGCTCGGTCTCGAAGGCGCGCGCAAAACGCTCCTGGTCGACCGGCTGGTGGCGGACATGGCTGTTGAAGTCGCAATAGGGGCACTTCGCCGCGCAGAACGGCCAATGGATGTAGACACCGAAGCCGGGGCTGCGGTCGAGCTGCATGGTCGTGCCGTGCCCAATCATGCCGCGCCCATCATTCCGAACCAAGCCTGGCGCGCGCAAACTTCTGGAAGGCGCGGGCGCGGTGCGACAGCGCCGTCGGCTGGCCGGGCTTCCAGCCATGTTTTTCTTGCGCCGTCATCTCGCCAAAGGTCTTTTCGAAACCGTTTGGCAAAAACACCGGGTCGTAGCCGAAGCCGAGCGTGCCGCGCGGCGGCCACACCAGCGTGCCTTCGGCCTCGCCGCGAAAATATTCGGCATCGCCGTCGGGAAAGGCCAGGCAGATGACGGCGACGAATCGGCCTTTGCGCTGTGCTGGATCGACCGCGCCGACTTCCTGCAGCGCCACTTCCGTGCGCTGCATAGCCATGCCGAAATCGCGCGAACCGTCCGGGGTTTCGGCCCAGTTGGCGGTGTAGACACCAGGCGCGCCGTCGAGCGCATCGACGCAGAGGCCCGAATCGTCCGACAGCGCCGGCAGTCCGGTCGACTTGGCGGCGGCAAAGGCCTTGATGTAGGCGTTCTCCTCGAAGGTGGTGCCGGTCTCGTCCGGTTCCGGCAGGCCATACTCCTTGGCCGACTTCGCCTCGAAGCCGAACGGCGCCATCAGGTCGGAGAATTCGCGCAGCTTGCCTTCATTGTGGCTGGCGACGACGATCTTTTGTCCCTCAAGGGAATGAAAAGTTGGTTGATGCATCAGAGGCCCCAGATCCTTGGCTCGGCGAATTCGATCGAATTGCCGGAGGGGTCGCGTATGTAGATCGAACGCCCGCCTTGCGGCCATTCGAACTCGCTTTCGATGGCGATATTTTTCGACTGGAGATGTTGTCGCCAGTCGGCGATTTCGTCCGTGCTCGCGGCAAAGCAGAGATGGCCATCGCCGACCGTGCCATGCGGCGGCACTTTTAGTCTCGCATCGGGCGCGGGCGGCACCTTGGTCGCCTCGGCGTTGAAGAGCAGCAGCACGCCATCGCCGCAGCGGAAGAACACATGCCTGCCCTCGACTTTGCCGAGCACCTCGAGCCCGAGCACGTCGGCGTAAAATGCTTCCGCGGCAGCCAGATCGGTGACGTAGAGGGCCGATTCGAGGATGGCGGAAGGTCTCATGGAAAACCTATACGACCGCCATCTGCTGCAGGCTGACCAGGCGCTGGATGCCCTTCTTGGCCAGGCCCATCAGCGCGGCGAACTGGTCTTCCGAGAAGGGTTCGCCCTCGGCCGTGCCCTGGATCTCGACGATGCCGCCCTTGCCGGTCATGACGAAATTGGCGTCGGTGCCGGCGGAAGAATCCTCGATATAGTCGAGGTCGATGACCGGCTGGCCGTCATGGATGCCGCAGGAAATCGCCGCGACATGGTCCTTCAGCACCTTGGCGACGCTGGCCATCTGCCGCGCTTCCATCCAGCGCAGGCAATCGTAAAGCGCCACCCAGCCGCCGGTGATCGAGGCGGTGCGGGTGCCGCCATCGGCCTGGATGACGTCGCAGTCGACGGTGATCTGCTGCTCGCCCAGCGCCTGCAGGTCGACCACGGCGCGCAAGGAACGGCCGATCAGCCGCTGGATTTCCAGCGTGCGGCCGCCTTGCTTGCCGGCGGAAGCCTCGCGGCGCATACGCTCGCCGGTGGAACGCGGCAGCATGCCGTATTCCGCCGTCACCCAGCCCTTGCCGGAATTGCGCATCCAGGCCGGCACCTTTTCCTCCAGGCTCGCCGTGCACAGGACGTGCGTATCGCCGAACTTCACCAGGCACGAGCCTTCGGCATGTTTGGAGACGCCGCGCTCGAAGGAGATGGCGCGCATTTCGTCGGCTTGGCGTTTGGAGGGGCGCATTCAGGCCTCTTTCTTCTGGTTTTCCGGAATCGTGGGCGGCTTGTAGACGCATGCGGCCCATGGCGCAAAGGAAAATGGACCGGGTTGCGCGGGCACGGCCTAAGTCTATATTTGAACCGGAGGTTTTTGGCCCGAATGACCAAGGCAGTCGATCCCGCGTCGCAGTCGCCGGTGCTCCAGTCACTGGATATGCGTTCGCGCGACATTTTTCGGCGCATCGTCGATTCCTATCTGAGGGATGGCGAGCCGGTCGGTTCGCGCAGCCTGTCGCGCATCCTGCCGTCGTCGCTGTCGCCGGCCACCATCCGCAACGTGATGAGCGACCTCGAACATCTCGGCCTGATCTATGCGCCGCATATCTCGGCTGGCCGCTTGCCGACCCAGACCGGCCTGCGCTTCTTCGTCGACGCCTTCATGGAGCTTGGCGACCTTTCCGACGAGGAGCGCCGCATCATCGAGGCGCAGGTGCGCGCCTCCGGCTCGGGCGCGACGCTGGAGCAAATGCTGACCGAGGCCAGCCAGATGCTGTCGGGCATGTCGCGCGGCGCTGGCCTGGTGCTCGCCGCCAAGAACGAGGTAGCGCTCAAGCACATCGAATTCATCCAGCTCGAGCCGACCAAGGCGCTGGCCGTGCTGGTGTCGCAGAACGGCGATGTCGAGAACCGCGTCGTCGACCTGCCCGCCGGCATCACCGTCTCGCAATTGCACGAGGCCTCGAACTTCCTCAACGCCCATATCCGTGGCCGCACGCTGGCCGAGGCGCGCATCGAGATCGCCCGCATCAAGGAAGAGACCAGGGCAGCCCTCGACACGCTGTCGCAGGACCTGGTCGAGAAGGGTCTGGCGGTGTGGGCCGGCGCCGACAGTGGCCTGCCGGCGCGTCTTATCGTGCGCGGGCGCGCCAATCTCTTGGAAAACGTCACCGCCCAGGCCGACATCGAGTTGCTGCGCCATCTGTTCGAGGACTTGGAGACGCAGGACGGGCTGGTCCAGCTGCTCGACCTTGCCGAGGAAGGACCGGGCGTGCGCATCTTCATCGGCTCGGAAAACAAGCTGTTTTCGCTGTCCGGCTCGTCGCTGGTCGTCGCGCCCTACCGCGACAAGGACGCCCGCGTCGTCGGTGCACTCGGCGTCATCGGCCCGACGCGCCTGAACTACGCCCGCATAGTGCCGATGGTCGACTATACGGCGCAGCTTATTTCGCGCATGCTGCGCTAGGTGAATTGGTATTCAGGTGAGGCCGGCCTGCAAACGCGGGTCGAAAACCACCATGTTGGTCGCTTCGCGCCCGTCTTCGACTCCGGTGCTGACCCGAATCTCAACACACCTTGGAAGAAACAGGCGGCCGAGGAGAAAAAGAATGGCGTTGGAATCGCTAAAAGCCCAGATCAGCCTGTTGCTCGAGGAAATGGTCAACCAGCCCGAGGACCAGCACGAAGTACAGGAGCAGCTGCGCGAAAAGCTGAGGGAGCTGCGCGCCATGGGCCTGCCGCTGCCGGCCGATCTCGTTGAACTGGAAAAGCGTCTCGACGACGATTTCTACGCTGCCGGGACCTGAACCGGCGATCCTTCAAATCCCTATGTGCCGAGGCCCTGCTCGGAACAAGCAGGCGGGTCTGCCCGTTTCGCTGGTCAAGGTGATCCGGAGACTACAATGATCCGATTGTTCGGTCCGGCGGTCGTTGTCGCGGCTCTGTTTGTCGCCACCACCAGCTTCGCGCAGCAGGCGGACCAGCCGGTGCTGACGGGGAAAGCCGCCTTCGGCGACTGGAAGGCCGACAGGCCGGGGGTGCGTCGATTGATCAGGCCTGATGATATGCTGGCCCCTTACCTCACCGAATCCGCGTCCAACGGAGCCGGCCTGGCCGACCGTCCCGAAGACGCCAAGCCAATTCTGCCGCCGGGCTTTTCGGTAGAGCTGATTGCCTCCGGCATCGACAGTCCGCGTGTCGTACGCGTCGCCCCGAACGGCGACCTCTTCGTCGCCGACAGCAAGGCAAACCAGATACGCGTCTACCGTCTCACCGAGGGCAGCGCCAAGCCTGCCGAGGAAACCACCTTTGCCAAAGGCCTCAACCGGCCCTACGGCATCGCCTTCTACCCGCCGGGCGACAAGCCGCAATGGGTCTATGTCGCCAACAGCAACAGCGTCGTGCGCTTTGCCTATCGCGACGGCGACCTGAAGGCCGCCGGCGAGCCGGAGTCCATTGTCGCCGACATCCCCTCCAGCCACCACTGGACCCGCGACATCGCCTTCTCGCCCGACGGCAAGACGCTCTATCTGTCGGTCGGCTCCGGCTCGAATGTTGCCGAGGGTATCGGCAAGGAACCGGAGGGCGGGCTCGAGCCATGGGTGAAATCGCAGCCGCTGGGCGCGGTCTGGGGCTCCGAGCAAGGCCGCGCCGATGTTCTTGCCTTCGATCCCGACGGCAAGAACCGACGCAGCTTCGCCACCGGGCTGCGCAACTGTTCCGGCATGACCGTTCAGCCAGCCACAGGCGCGCTCTGGTGCGTCGTCAACGAGCGCGACGAACTCGGCGACAATGTCCCGTTCGAATATGCGACGACGGTCAAGGATGGCGGCTTCTATGGCTGGCCCTGGTATTACATCGGCAACAACGAGGATCCGCGCCACCAGGGCGAGCGTCCCGACCTCGCCGGCAAGGTGACCGTGCCCGACGTGCTGATGCAGGCGCATTCGGCGCCGCTCAACATCGCCTTCTATGCCGGCAACAGCTTCCCCGCCGAGTATCAGGGCGATGCCTTCGTCGCCCTGCACGGCTCCTGGAACCGCGACATCAGGACGGGTTACAAGGTGGTGCGGCTGAAATTCAAGGACGGCAAGCCGACCGGCGAGTATGAGGATTTCATGACCGGCTTCGTCATCGCCGACGACGCGGTCTGGGGTCGGCCGGTCGGCATTGCGGTGGCCAAAGACGGTTCGCTGATCGTCACCGAAGACGGCAACGGCACCATCTGGCGCGTCACTTACAACGACGGCCCGACCTGAGGCGTTCGCCCTCTGGCGCAATCGAATCCGGTTCACAGCCTGGGCGCTTTCGTGCGAAAAGGCGCCTTCATTCAAGGCTGGACTTATGACCCTCACCGGATTCATCGCCTACAGCGCCGCCCTCGGCATCGCCGCTGCCATTCCCGGGCCTGGCGTCACCGCGCTTGTGGCGCGTGCGCTCGGTTCCGGTTTCCGCTCGTCGCTGGCAATGTCGTTCGGTCTGATGCTCGGCGACCTCATTTATCTCACCGCCGTCGTGCTCGGCCTTGCCTTCGTCGCTCAGACCTTCGGCATGGTCTTCCTGGCGATCAAATGGCTGGGCGTTGCCTATCTCGCCTTCCTTGGCTGGCGTTTCTGGACCAGCGGCATCACGCCCGAGACTGTCGAGGCGACGAGGGGCAAGGGCGGATTGCTGGCGAGCTTCCTCGCCGGCCTCACCGTCACGATCGGCAACCCGAAGACGATGATCTTCTATCTCGCCATCACGCCGACCATCGTCGACCTGAAGACCATCACGCTGGTCGACTACGGTATTCTCGTCGCGCTCACCGTCGTCGTGCTCCTGGTGGTGCTGGTGCCCTATCTGGCGCTCGCCGCCAAGGCGCGCTGGTTCCTCAAGTCGCCAAGGGCGCTGAAGGCGTTGAACCGCACCGCCGCCGGCTTCATGGTCGGCGCCGCCGCAGCGATTGCCGCCCGCCAGTAAGGTGCATTGATATTCAGGTGATGCCGGCCTGCAAACGCTGACTTGCTGCGCTTCCGGCGCTCACGTACCCAAAAGTACGCTCCGCTCCGGTTCTCGCAAGCCAGCATTTTCGGCTCGGCCTGACCTGAATCTCAATACACCTTGGTGCACGATCAGCCTTCTCTCGGCCAATCCATTCCGCAAATCGGCCTATCCGGAAAATGCGTTTCCGGGACAGGGCAGTTTTCAGCAAGCGCCCCACTCGGATATTTTCAAGCTGCAGCCTATCTTGCGCGACCGAAAGCCCTATTCTGTCCGCCTATGTTAGTCCGACCATGTCAATTGCCTGACTTCTGGGAGCGAAACCAATGAACAAGCCCGTCTCTTCCACGCGCGTGCCCGGCCGCGGCCGCGTCTACAATTCGATCACCGAGACGATTGGCGACACGCCGCTGGTGCGGCTCGACAAATTCGCCAAGGAGAAGGGCGTTGTCGCCAATCTCCTGGCCAAGCTCGAATTCTTCAACCCGATCGCTTCGGTCAAGGACCGCATCGGCGTCGCCATGATCGAGGCGCTGGAGGCATCGGGCCGGATCGCCCCCGGCAGGACGACGCTGATCGAGCCGACCTCCGGCAACACCGGCATCGCGCTCGCCTTCGCCGCCGCCGCCAAGGGCTACAAGCTGATCCTGACCATGCCGGAAACCATGTCTGTAGAGCGCAGGAAAATGCTGGCGCTGCTCGGCGCCGAGCTGGTGCTGACCGAAGGTCCCAAGGGCATGAAGGGCGCCATCGCCAAGGCCGACGAGCTGGCCGCGACTCTGCCCGACGCCATCATTCCGCAGCAGTTCGAGAACCCGGCCAATCCGGAGATCCACCGCCGCACCACGGCCGAGGAAATCTGGAACGACACCCAGGGTGAGGTCGATATCTTCGTCGCCGGCATCGGCACCGGCGGCACCATCACCGGCGTCGGCCAGGTGCTGAAGCAGCGCAAGCCCTCGGTGCATGTCGTGGCTGTCGAGCCGGAAGCCTCGCCGGTATTGTCCGGCGGCCAGCCCGGCCCGCACAAGATCCAGGGCATCGGCGCCGGCTTCGCGCCAAAGATCCTCGATACCTCGATCTATGACGAGATCGTCAAGGTCTCGAACGAGGATTCGGTCGCCAATGCGCGCCTCGTCGCCCGCCTCGAAGGCGTGCCGGTCGGGATTTCATCCGGCGCGGCGCTTCAGGCGGCGATCGTCGTCGGGTCGCGGCCGGAGAACAAGGGCAAGAATTTGGTGGTGGTCATCCCCTCCTTCGCCGAGCGCTATCTGTCGACCATTTTGTTCGACGGGCTGGGGGCTTAGCTCCCCGACGCTTCGTCATCCCAGGGCGGAGCGAACGCGAAGCGGAGCGCAGCCCCTGGATCCATGCCGTGACCGCGGCCGAGGAATACCGCGGTGCAGAAATGAAAGCCGTTTTGAAAGGGGGGCGCTATCCCGCCGCATCAAAAGGTTGCGCGTCGGCCCTGGACCGCTGAAAAAGCACCCGTGGCGTCCGCCAACCGCTTGAGCGGCGCGCTGCTTCCGGTTCAAATCGCCGCCGGCCAGATTCGGGCTGGCGGAGGGACCTCATGTACAAGCTCTACACACGCCCCGGCAGCGGCGGCTTCGTCGTCGAGGCAGCGCTGGCTCTAGCCGGCGCTCCGTTCGACCAGATCGACGTGCCGAAGAAGGACCCGCCAGATCCGGCCTTCCCCGACATCAGCCCTCTGAACCAGGTTCCGGTGCTGACCTTGCCGGACGGCAGCTCGATCACCGAATCGGCGGCGACCTGCATCCTGCTCGCCGAGCGCCACCCGGAGGCGGGCTTGGCTCCGGCCGCCGGTTCGCCCGCCCGCGCCGACTTCCTGCGCTGGATGGCTTTCATCTCGGCGGCGGTCTATCCGGCGATTCTGCGGCTCTACTACGCCCATCGCTACACGGTCGACGCGGAGGGGGTGAAAGCAGTGAAGCAGGCAGCGGTCGCCGAGATGGATCGCGGCTTTGCTATCCTCGACAAGGCTCTTGCTGGCCGCGACTGGCTGGTTGGCGAGCGGCTTTCGGTGGCCGATATCTATCTCATGCTGGTGGCCTGGCACCCCGAGGTCGAGAAAGCTCGCGCCGCCTGGCCTGATATCGAGCGGCTGTGGGCCAGGTTGCGCGATCATGAGTTGATGCGGAAGCTGAACGCTGCGCATGACATGTGGCCGGCCTGAGCCGCACTGAAGACTCAGTGCTTCGTCGCGTCGTTGCCGAGTTCCGCGCGCCGTTGCTGCAGGAAGCGACGCACGGCCGGGTCGCGTTCCAGACCGATCGCCTGGTCGTAGGCCTCGACGGCTTGGCTGGTGTTGCCGAGCCTGGCCAGCAGGCCCGCACGCGCCGCCCAATAGGGCTGGTAGTCGGCAAGCCGCTTGTCGTCACCCAGCACGTATAGTGCTGCCAATCCCGCTGCAGCGCCCTCGGCCTCGGCAATCGCCACGGCGCGGTTGATCGCCACCACTGGCGAGCCGGCAATCGCCAGCAGGGCGTCGTAGAGCTGGCGGATCGCCGCCCAGTCGGTGCGGCCGTTCCGCCGCCGCGCCGTATGCGCCGATTGCACGGCGGCCTCGAGCTGGTAGCGGCCGATCACCGCCTTGGCCGCGGCGCGCCCGAGCAGCGCTTCCGCCTCGTCGATCAGCATGTCGTCCCACAGCGCGATGTCCTGTTCGGCAAGCGGCACGAAATCGCCTTCGGGGCTGCGCCGCGCCGCGCGGCGGGCCTCGGCGAACAGCATCAGCGAAAGCAGGCCCAGCGCTTCGGGTTCCTCCGGCATCAGCGAGGCCACCAGCCGGCCGAGCCAGATGCCTTCGGTGGCGAGGTTGCGCCGCTGCGTCTCGGTGCCGGCCGGATCGGACCAGCCTTCCGCGAAGGCCGCATAGATCGCTTCCAATACCGCGTCGAGCCGCTCGCCAAGCTCGGCCCGTTCGGGCACGCGGAAGGGTATGCCAGTCTCGCGGATGCGGCTCTTGGCGCGCACCAGGCGCTGGCTCATCGTTGCCGGCGACACCAGAAATGCCGAGGCGATCGTCGCCGCATCGAAGCCGAGGATGGTCTGCAGGATCAGCGGCGCGCGTACGCCGGGTTCGATCGCCGGATGGGCGCAGGCAAACATCAGCCGCAGACGCTCGTCGGGCAGCTCGTCGTCATTCATGTTCGCCTCCATTTCCTCGGCGACCAGCCTGAGATGGTCGCGGGCCGCCTCGCCGGTCAGCCGCCGCCGGATCGCGTCGACCCGGCGCCGCCGTGCCACCGCAAGCAGCCAGGCTTCCGGCCGGTCTGGCACGCCGGCCTTTGGCCAGCGCTCCAGCGCCGCCGCGAAGGCATCGGCCAGCGCGTCCTCGGCGCCGGCGACATCGCGCGTGCGAGCGGCGAGCCAGGCGACCAGCTTGCCGTAGCTCTGCCGGGCGGCCGCTTCCGCCGCCGCCCGCGCGATCTCCAGGCCATTTTCCATCACATGGTCTGTTCCCAGATCGGCCGCAGCTCGACCGTGCCGGCGCTGGCGGCGGGGCAGCGCGCCGCCCAGGCGATCGCGGCATCGGCGTCCTCGGCCTCGATCATGTAGAAGCCGGCGAGCTGCTCCTTGGTGTCGGCATAGGGACCGTCGAGCACGTTGGTCTTGCCGTTGGCCATCCGCACCGAAGTGGCGGCCTGGGTCGGCTTCAGCCGGTCGCCGGCGAGCCAGGCGCCGGACTTCTTCAACGCCTCGGTATAGGCGCCGTAGGCCGCGCTGATCTCGTAGGTCTTCTCGGTCGGCGCGGCCGCCATCGCGGCTTCGTTGACGTAGATCAAAAGCATGTATCGCATGGTCTTCTCCCGTTTTCTCGAAGGCCGCTTCGTTGCTGGCCGACCCTATGTCGCGTGACATCGGCCGATTTCGATAGGCGCCGCGAAAATCCTTTCGGCTTCGTCATGGCGTTTCGATCATTTCTCAGACAGGTACTCGGTCATTTCCCAGATCGGGCGCACCTCGACCGTGCCGGTGCTGGCTGCCGGACACCGTTCAGCCCATTTCTTGGCCGTGTCGAAGTCCGTCGCTTCGATCATGTAGAAGCCGGCAAGTTGCTCCTTGGTGTCGGCATAGGGGCCATCGAGCACGTTGGTCTTGCCGTCCGCCATCCGCACCGAGGCGCCCGCCTGGGTCGGGCGCAGCCGGTCGCCGGCCAGCCATGCGCCTGATGTCTTCAACGCTTCGGTATAGGCGCCATAGGCCGCGAGGATCTGCTCGGTCCTCTCGCGCGGCGCATTCGCCGTCGCGGCTTCGTCATTGTAGATCAAAAGCATGTATCGCATGGTCTTCTCCCGCTTTTTCGAACGGCCCGCTCCGTTGCGGGCCGACCCTATGTCGTGCGGTCTCGGCCGATTTCGACAGGTTCCGGAAAAATCTTTCGGCCTTCGTCGCATCCTGCGCAAGCCGGCGCCCACCGTGGCATCACTCAACCGTTCGTCCCAGACCATGATCCCAAAAAGTGGAAGCCGGTTTTTGGAAAGGATCATGGTCAAATAGAAGGCATGCAATTGCAGGTTGGCATTTGTCGCCTGCCGTCTAAACTCGCCCCGGTTCGTGCCGGGAGACGGTACGACGACCACTATTTCAGGGAGGATGTGATGTTCAGTTTTAGGACGAAATTTGTTGCTGTCGGCGCAATGGCGCTGTCGCTTGGCCTTGGCGCGGTGCCGGCCGGGGCGCAGGAATTCATCAACGTGCTGACCGGCGGCACCTCGGGCGTCTATTATCCGCTCGGCGTCGCGCTGTCGGAGATCTACGGCAAGGGCATCGAGGGCGCCCGCACCCAGGTGCAGGCGACGAAAGCCTCGGTCGAGAACCTCAACCTGCTGCAGCAGGGCAAGGGCGAGATCGCCTTCGCGCTCGGCGACTCCGTCAAGCTCGCCGCCGAGGGCAACACCGAAGCCGGTTTCCCGGGCAAGCTCGATAAGCTGCGCGGAATCGCCGCCATCTACCCCAACTACATCCAGATCGTCGCCAGCAAGGAGTCCGGCATCAAGACGCTCGCCGATTTGAAGGGCAAGAGCCTGTCGGTCGGCGCGCCGGCCTCCGGCACCGAGCTCAACGCCCGCGCCATCTTCGCGGCCGCCGGCCTGAAATATGAAGACCTCGGCCGCGTCGAATATTTGCCCTTTGCCGAATCGGTCGAGCTGATCAAGAACCGCCAGCTCGACGCCACGCTGCAATCGGCCGGCCTCGGCGTCGCCTCGATCCGCGACCTCGCCACCTCTGTCCCGATCAACGTCGTGGCCGTGCCGGCGGATGCCGTCGCCAAGATCGGCTCGCCCTATCTTTCGGTGGTTATCCCCAAGGGCACCTATGAAGGTCAGACCGAGGATGTCGCTACCGCCGCCGTCGGCAATTTCCTCGTCACCCGCGCCGACGTCTCGGACGAGACCGCCTATCAGATGACCAAGCTGATGTTCGAGCATCTCGACCAGCTTGCCGCCGCCCACGCCGCCGCCAAGGCGATCGACCCGGCCAAGGCGCTCGACGGCATGCCGGTGCCGCTGCATCCGGGTGCGGAGCGCTACTACAAGGAAAAGGGGTTGGTGAAGTAAGCGCCTTCCCTCCCCCTCGAGGGGAGGGTGGACAGCCGCCGAAGGCGGATGACGGGTGGGGTCGGGTTCATGCCGCGCGCTGCCCGGACCGACCCACCCGCCTCGCTTCGCTCCGCACCCTCCCCTCAAGGGGGAGGGATGCCACCAGGAACCCGCCAATGACCGAAACCCCGACCGTTCTTTCCCCTGCCGTCGAAGAGCCCATCGAAGTCCTGCCGGCGGGCTTCGGCGAAGGCCTCGCCGGCAAGGCGGCCTTCCTCATCGCCGTCGCCTTTTCCGTCTTCCAGATCTATGTCGCCGCCTATGGCAGCCTGCCCAGCCAGGTGGTGCGTGCCATGCATGTCGGCTTCCTGCTGTTGCTCGGCTTCGCCCTGATCGCCAATCTGCGCGCCAGCAGCCTGCCGGCGAAAGCCGTTTTCTGGGTTCTCGGCCTGCTCGGCTTCGGCACCGGCCTCTACAACTGGGTTTTCTATGCCGACTTGATTCGCCGTTCCGGCTTCCTCACCACGCCCGACTTGATCGTCGGTTCGCTGCTGGTGGTGCTGGTTTTCGAGACCGCTAGGCGGCTGATGGGGCTGCCGCTTGCCGTCATCGCTTTCGTCTTCCTCGCCTATTGCTTCGTCGGCAATCATTTGCCGCCGCCCTTCATCCATCGCGGCTATGATTTCGCCCAGCTGATCGACACCTTCGCCTTCGGCACCGAAGGCATCTACGGCACGCCGGTCTATGTTTCGGCCGCCTATATCTTCATCTTCGTCGTCTTCGCGGCCTTTCTCGAACGCGCCGGCATGATCGCCCTGTTCAACGATTTCGCGCTGGGCCTGGTCGGCTCGTGGCGCGGCGGACCGGCGCAGGTCTGCGTGCTGTCCTCGGCGCTGATGGGCACCATCTCCGGCTCCGGCGTCGCCAATGTGGTGGCCAGCGGCCAGTTCACCATCCCGCTGATGAAGCGCTTCGGCTTCCGCTCGGCCTTCGCCGGCGCCGTCGAGGCGACCTCCTCCATGGGCGGCCAGATCATGCCACCGGTGATGGGCGCGGTCGCCTTCATCATGGCCGAGACGCTGAACATCCCCTATGCCGAGGTGGTCAAGGCGGCGATCATCCCGGCCCTGCTCTACTTCGGCGCCTGCTTCTGGCAGGTGCATCTGGAGGCCGGCAAGGCGAATCTGCACGGCATGGCCAAGGCGGAGTTGCCCAATCCCTGGGACGCGGTGAGACAGCATTGGCCGCTGGTGCTGCCGCTCGCCGCGCTGGTCTATCTTCTGTTTGCCGGCTACACGCCAATCTTCGCCGGCACAATGGGCTTGGCGCTGACCATCGTGCTCATCCTCGGCACGCCTTTGGCTGCCTTGATCGATCCACTGGCCTTCCGCATCGTTTTCTGGCTGGCGCTGGGGCTTGCTGCAGCGTCCTTCATGAAGTTCGGCGTCAATATCCTCAGCCTCGTCATCGCCGCGCTCATCGTCGCCTGCGTCACCTTCAAGGGCGGTCGTGAGACGCTTGCCATATGCGTCGACTCGCTTGCCGAAGGCGCCAAGAACGCACTGCCGGTCGGCATCGCCTGCGCCATCGTCGGCATCGTCATCGGCACGCTGACGCTGACCGGCATTGCCTCGACTTTCATCGGCTGGATCATCTCGATCGGCGAGAACAATCTGTTCCTGTCGCTGGTGCTGACCATGCTCACCTGCCTGGTGCTCGGCATGGGCATCCCGACCATCCCCAATTACATCATCACCTCGTCGCTGGCCGGACCGGCACTGTTGGAGCTCGGCGTGCCGCTGCTGGTCAGTCACATGTTCGTCTTCTACTTCGGCATCATGGCCGACCTTACCCCGCCGGTGGCGCTGGCCGCCTTTGCCGCCGCACCCATGGCCAAGGAAAGCGGCCTCAAGATCGGCGTCCAGGCGACCAAGCTAGCCATCGCCGGCTTCGTCGTGCCGTTCATGGCGGTCTACACTCCGGCGCTGATGCTGCAGGATGCCGGCCCGCTCGCCGCGCAGTTCGGCTATCCGGTCGAAGTCGCCTATGTCGTCGTCAAGGCCTGCATGGGCATTGTGCTCTGGGGTGCGGCCGCCGTCGGCTTCGTCGTCCGGCGCATGGTCTGGTGGGAACGCCTGGTCGCCTTTGCCGCCGGCGTGCTGCTGGTCGCGACACTTCCGCTCACCGACGAGGCCGGCTGGGCGCTCTCTCTGCTGTGGATCGGCTGGCATGTCTGGCGCGCGCGCCAGGCATCCAGCGCCGCATGAGCCTCTGCATCCTCGCCGCCGGCAAGACGGTCAAGCTCGCTGTCGCCGCCTTCACCCTGTCCTGGACGCACTCGGTGGAAAGGACGCGCTGGCAGGAAGACTGGACCGTGCTGCCATCCGGGCTGCAGGTCGTCGAAGCACGCGTCAAAGGGTCCGGCGCAGGCATGGAGCCGCCCGAGGGCGCGGTTTTGCGGGACGGCTGGTGGACCTACACGCCCGGGATCGGGCCACAGCCGCGCCTCGTGCTCGCCGCATCCGGCGCGACCGGCGAAGGCTGGACGCTGTGCACGGATCAGGGCTGCCGCGAACTTGGCAAGGCGGCTGGCGACACGATCGTGCTGGAATCGTGCGCCAGACCATGATCCCGAACTTTTTTAGCCGACAACCGGCCGGAGCCGTTTGACAACAACCAATATCTGGCCGGCGCGCGACCCATCCAGCAATCGACGTCCAGGTCCGAATTGCCTCAGTGCTCGTCGCTTGCGAGCGCTTCCGTCTGGTGGCGGTGTCCGAGCGCTTCGTAGCCGACGACAGTCACGGCCGGTGCGAGCATTAGAATGATGAGGCAGACCGCCATGTCGACGCCGGCAAGCGCGGCGAAAACGGCGAGCGCGACGACCGCCGCGGTCGCGAGCAGCAGCCAGATGTGAAACGGATCGAAGCGCGGAACAAGGTAATAGTAGAGCGCATAGATCAGCCCCAGGAAGATACCCACGGGAATAGCGGCGGTAAGCAGCGTCGCAAGCGGGCCGATGTGAGCCTTGTGCTCGATAAAATAGGCCGCGACGTGGAGCCCGGCGCCGGTCGCAACGATGGCGGTCACGACCAGCATCTGCCCATAACCCCACACGAATGCGCGATCGCGGTGGGCATGAAGGATCCGCGCCGAAGGCAGTATGTAATAGATCCACCACATGCCGAAGGTCAGCCCGGTGCCGGCGATGCAAACCAGAGCCGCATCCATGGTCCAGCCCTGCTCCTCGACCACGGCCGACAGCGACGCGAGCGTGCCGACGACACCCTCGCCCAGCGCGATGATGGCGAACAGGCTGTGACGCTCGGCGATGTGATGGGCATGCCAGGGCGTGCCGCCATCCCTGCGTTCGGCGATCACCGGCCCCGCCAATTCGACCAATGCGAGGACGCAGGCGAGTATAAGGCTGACGCCGACCGAGAAATCGGCGAGGATCTGCACCACCCAACCGACCTGGGCCACCGAGATCGCTGTGGCGTAGGTCAGGCAGGCCCGGCGCCGATCAGGGTCCTGCCTGGCCGCGCGTAGCCACTGGAACACCATGGCGACGCGCATGATGACGTAGCCAAGCACCATGACCGAATTGTCGAGATGTTCGCCATGCTCGATCGAGGCAAACATGCGCGGCAGGCCGATTGCCAGCACCAGCACGCCGATCATTTGCACCATGGTGACAAGGCGGAAAATCCAGTCGTCGGTGTCGTAGGCCGAGGAGAACCATGAGAAATTGACCCAGGCCCAGCAGATGGCGAAGCTTGCGAAGCCGAAGCCCAGCAGGGCCGCCGCATAGTGGCCCTCAGCCAGCGCATGCGCGAGCTGGGATGAGGCAAGGCCGAAAGCTGTTACGAAAGTAAGGTCGAACAGAAGTTCGAGCGGGGTTGCGACGCGATGCTCCTCATGCGGATGGCGTCCAGCCATGCGCCTGACATGATGATGGAGCGTCTCGGAACTGACGGGCTTGGTATTCATCGCGCGCTCTTCGTTGGGCCTCGTCGACCGACACTAGAGACAAGGCAGAAAGCGTCAAGGCGCGCAGCCGGCCGCACGCTACCAAGCCCGGCGGGTTTGTAGGTCCGTGCCGTTTAAACGGTCTGGCCAGGCAACCGGCGCGCCGCCGTCTCGGCCATGGCATCGGCCAGGCTCAAGCCCCATTGCTGGCGGCAATAGTCGCGAAAATCGAAGCAGGGCAAGCCGGGACAGACCTCGAACTCGATGAGATGGACGCGGTCGTCGGCCTCGATCCTGAAATCGATGGAAAACACATCGCGCAGGCCAAGTCCAACGATCAGCCTCTCGGCGATACGGCGGATTTTTGCGTCGGCTCCCGGCTGGCTGGCTCCAACCGGGACAAGCACCGGTTCGGCATAGCGTCCTGTCGCCTTCGCCGCCTCGCCGGTCTCGCCATAGAGCGCCAGACTGTCTTCCATGGTCTGGAAATCGCCACCTGAATCGACAAAGGCGATGCCGAGCGCCTCGACGCCGGTCTCCGGCTTCAGCCCAAGGAAACTGGCGCGAGCATTGCGGCCGGAGACATAGGGCTGGACGACGACATCATCGCGATAGGCGGTAAAAACACGCCCGCTAAGCTCCAGCGCGTGGCCGAGATCATGGCAGCGGGAATCCGGCCAGATGCCAATCTTGGCACCGAGACGGTTCGGCTTGACGAACCAGCCGTCCGCCGAAGCCGGCGGCTCGACCAGCCAGCTTCCGTCGCGCGCCAGGCCGGCCTGCGGCACCGGCAGGCCGAGCGCGGCGAGCACGGCGCCGGAGCGGAACTTGTCCTGGCAGAGCGCGAACAGCGCGTCGTCGGCGCCGATCGTCCCCAGGCCGTTCAGCCGCGCCAGCGCAGGGGCCGCGCCGCCGCGGAAATAGGCAATGCCGTCGGTCAGCGTCCATACCAGCGTGGTGTCGGGATCGGCTCCCGCGAGCACACCTGTCGCATCGTCGAGCGCCACCGGCACGAAGGCGAGGCCGCGTTTGTGGCAGGCGGCGGCAAGCGCATCGAATTCGCGAACGAGATCGGTCGACTGCGCCAGATAGGACGAAATCTCGGCGGCGCGTTCCGGCGCATGACCATCGGCGACGAGCCGATGGAAACAGGCCTTTTCCGGCTCGTGGACAAGGATCAGTTTTGGTTGGCGGCTCGACATTGATCAACGCGCTCCCGGGCAATGCGCCCACCTTCGCATGGCGCCTGCCAACGGCTTTCGCGAAACCGACTGCTCCGGACGGTTGCGTGACAGCGTCCGCCGATCAGGAGATTCAGGCGATCAGCACGCGCGGCTCGAAGCGGCCGTTGACGGGAATATCGATCAGGAAGGTCATGCCGGCCTGCGGGTCGAGCTTGCGCTGCTTGTCGTCCTTGCCCTTCCACGCCGAGGTCACCGCCAGCCTGTCGGCCTTCGCGCCGACAAAAGCAGGGCAAGAGGGCTGCGTCACCGGCATCGATACCTCGCGCAGCAGCGTGCCGTCGGGCGCATAGGCCTTGACCGCCTTGCCGCCCCAGACGGCGTTCCACAGCACGCCGTCGCGGTCGACGACGGAGCCGTCGACATAGCCCTTGGACGAGCGATGGTCGACGAAGACCTTCGGCTCGCCGACGGGCAGGCCGGTCGCCGGGTTACAGGCGACGCGCATCAGCAGCCCGGTGCCGGTGTCGGTGTAATAGGCGACCGTTCCGTCCTCGGAAAAGCAGATCGAGTTCGATACGGTGATGTCGGAATACAGCTTGCGCAACTCGCCCTTGAAGAACCAATAGATCGAGCCTGCGCCTTTCTCTTCACCCTTGCCCATCGTGCCGACCCAGAAGGCGCCGCAGGGATGGACGCGGGAATCGTTGGAACGGGCGAGCGGATTGTCGGCCTCGATCGGCGTGTGCAGCGTCAGGCTGCCGGTCGCGACATCGCGGACATGCAGGCCGGTTTCGGTGGCGATCAGCTGGCGCTGGTCGTCGATGATGGCGATGGCGCTGGCCATCAGGCCTAGCGCATGGATCTTCAGCGCGCCGGAGGTAACGCCCTTCTCCAACAGCAGGCCATTGACGATATCGAACCAGAACAGAGCATCGGTGCCGGGATCATAGCTCGGTCCCTCGCCGAGCTGACAGATGTGGTCGCAAAAGACCGAAACAGTGTCCATCATGCGCCCCCGAAAGCCATGTCCCAGGCCACCACCGCGGCACGGGCGCGGGTCGCCACCTCGTCGACGCGCATGCCCGGCTTGAACAGGCTGGAGCCGAGGCCAAAGACAGTGACGCCAACAGCTTTATAGCCGGCAAAATCTTTTTCCGAGACGCCGCCGACGGCACCGATCAGCGTGTCCGCCGGCAGCACCGCGCGGACGGCCGAGATGCCGCTCGCACCGAGCACGCTGGCCGGGAAGAATTTTAGCGCCGAGGCGCCGAGCCGGATGGCCTGGAAGGCTTCGGTCGGCGTGAAGACGCCAGGCATTGTCACCATGCCGTGGTCCATGGCGCGGCGCATCACATCGGCGTCGACGTTGGGGCTGACCAGCAGCCTGCCGCCGGCCTTGTGCAAGCCGTCGACATCGGCCGGTGTCAGCACCGTGCCGGCGCCGACCAGCGCGGTAGGCGGAAGCGCCTCGGCGATGCCGGCGATCGACGAAAACGGGTCCGGCGAATTGAGCGGTACCTCGATCGCCTCGATGCCGGCCTCGAAGACCGCCGTGCCGATGGCCACCGCCTCTTCGGGCTTCAACCCGCGCAGAATGGCGACCAGGCCGCGCTTGACCTTCGGGAACGGTGCGGTCCGGGTCACGCTGCAACTCCACTTCTGGCGATCATGCCGTTTTCGCGCGCGGCCTCGACCAGGCCGGCCCGCACCGCCTCGTCGGCGTCGACAGCTCTTACTGCGAGTCCGGCAAGGCCGAGCGCTGCTCCATAGAGCATGGCAAGCGCGCCGGAAGCGACCAGCACGACGGGCGCTGTACCGGCGCCGTAGCGGCGCTTTGCCGAGGCGATCTCGCCGCCGATCAGCAGGCCGGACAGGCAGGCGGCGGCATCGTCGGGCTTCAGGTCTTGCAGCAGGCCGGCGGCGCGGATCGAAAACAGTTTCGAGGTGACATCGCCGCCTTCGGCCAGCGCCGTGCGGCACCAGTCCTGGAAGAACGAGTTGTCCGGCGCGACGGGCTTCGGCTGCTCGCCCAGCGAATGGCGCAGAATCGAATGCGCCGCCAGCACCGAGAACAATTCGCCGGTCGGCCAGGTGCCGAAGCCGGCAACCGCGCCGTCCTCGACCAGGACCCATTTCGAATGCGTGCCCGGCATGCAGACGAGATGGCGGCCCTTTGCCGGCAAACCGGAGCCGGCAAGCTGGGTTTCCTCGCCGCGCATGACATCGGGCGCATCGGTGAGGCGCTGCGCGAGGCCGGGCACGATGCGGATATCCCGCCGCTGGCCGGGAATTTGGGCGGCGCCTGCAAGGATGGCGCCGATCGGCGCCGGCACGGTGACATAGGGCGCCTCGAGCCAGCCCTGGCGGGAGCCGGCCATGCCGCAGACGATGACCGGCAGTGCTTCCGGCGCACCGAGAGCCGCCAGATGCCCTTCGAGGATGGGGGAAAACCCTTTCTGCTGCGCGGTGATCAGCCCGTCGTCGCCGCGACGCTCAGCAAGAACCTTGCCTGTTTCATCGATCAGCCAGACCCGCATGCGGGTCGTGCCCCAGTCGACGGCCGCGACCGCCGGTAGCGCGCTCACAGGAAGCCTCCATCGACGATCAGCATCTGCGCGGTCAGCATGCGCGAGGCGTCGGATGCCAGGAACAGCACCGTGCCGACGATGTCGTCCGGCTGCATGACCTCCTTGATGCACTGCTTGGCGACATGGGCGGCGAGCCCTTGCTCGGTGACCCAGAGTTCCTTCTGCCGTTCGGTGATCACCCAGCCGGGCGCCAGCGCGTTGACGCGGATGCGGTCGGCGCCGAGCTTGCCGGCGAGCCCCTTGGTGAGGCCAAGGATGCCGGCCTTGGCGGCCGTATAGGCCGGCATGTCCGGGTGGTTGATCAGATAGGACGTCGAGGTGAAGTTGATGATCGAGCCGCCGCCGGCCCGCTTCATGCCCGGCGCTACCGCCTGCGCGGTAAAGAAATGCGGGCGCAGATTGACCGCGTGGTTGTTGTCCCAGAACTCGACGGTGACGTCCTCGACGGCATGGCGGTCGTCGAGCGCGGCGTTGTTGATCAGCACGGTGACATCGCCATGCGCCGCGGCCGCTTTGGCGACTGAAGCCCGCAGCGCCTCGACGTCACGCAGATCGGTCTTGAGATAGAGCGGCCGCCGGCCAAGCTCGTTTTCGATGCGATCGGCAAGTGCCGTGCTCGGGCCATCGGCGATATCGATGAAGGCGACCTTC
This sequence comes from Mesorhizobium sp. CNPSo 4689, assembly GCF_057784325.1. Lineage (NCBI taxonomy): Bacteria > Pseudomonadati > Pseudomonadota > Alphaproteobacteria > Hyphomicrobiales > Phyllobacteriaceae > Mesorhizobium > Mesorhizobium sp. CNPSo 4689. The sequence continues at coordinate 24,777 of NZ_JBWLUZ010000030.1, read as the reverse complement.
GCGCCCTGCCGGGAGAAGCCTTCGGTCAGCGCGGCACCGATGCCGGAGCCGCCGCCGGTGATCAGCACCGAGGCGCCTTCAAGGTCGGCAAAGCGCGCCGATGGCATCATGTTTTTTCTCTCCGTTATGGACGGCGCGCATCCTAGCCAGCGATCTCCGGCGAGCAAGGGCGAAAAACAGATTTTGGCGCTTATGTCTGACAAAATGGAGGGAGCGCCCTCACCGGGGCCGCCGGATAGGCAAAGCGTTGGCGGCAAACGCCGTCAGATCGCCTTGGCGCGCAAGGCACCGCGATAGGAATCGCGCAGATAGCCGAGCGTGGCGTCGGCATCGACCGGCCTGCCGAACAGATAGCCCTGCCCGCCGGCGCAGCCGAACTGGACGAGGCGGTCGGCCTGCGCCTCTTCCTCGATGCCCTCGGCGACCACGTCCATGCCGAGCCCCTCGCACATGGCGAGAATGGCGCGGATGATGTGTTCCGACGGCCGGTCGTCGAGGATGGAGGAGACGAAGGCGCGGTCGATCTTGAGCTTGTCGAAATGGAACTCGCGCAGGCGTCCGAGCGAGGACTGGCCGGTGCCGAAATCGTCGAGCGAAACGCGGATGCCGACGCGGCGCAGATCCTCGACGATCTTCTCGGCCGAGGCCGGATCGTTCATCAGGCCGGTTTCGGTGATCTCGATCTCCAGCCGGCGCGGATCGAACCCGGTGCGGTCGAGGATTGCCAATATGTGCAGGCCGGTGTTCTGGTCGACAAGCTGCGACGGCGACAGGTTGAAGGACAGGAACAGATCGCTCGGCCAGTTGCGGGCGGCCTCGGTGGCCTTGCGCAGCACCAGCTGCGACAGCGGGCCGATGATGCCGCGTTCCTCGGCGATCGGGATAAAGACGCTCGGCGGCACCATGCCGAGGTCGCGATCGGTCCAGCGCGCCAGTGTCTCGAAGCCGATGGTGCGGCGAGTGGTGAGATCGACGATGGGCTGGAAATGCGGCTCCACCTCGCCGGCCGAAACGGCACGGCGCAGCGCCTGCTCGATACGGGTGACGCGCTTGGCGGCTTCCTCCATCTCGCGGGTGTAGACGACGACCCGGCCACGGCCCGAGCGCTTGGCATGGTAGAGCGCGGTTTCGGCCTTGTTGACGAGGATCTCAGTGGTCTCGTCGCCGGAGTAGAACAGCGAGCAGCCAACCGAGGCCGAAAGCCTGGCGGTGCGTTCGCCGACATCATAGGGCGCCGAAAGGATCTCGATCAGCATGCGCGACTTCTCCGCCGCCGCCTCTTCGCTGAACACCATCGGATAGAGATAGGCGAACTCGTCGGCACCGATGCGGCAAACCGTGGAGTAGCTGTCCATCGACGCGCGCAGCCGCATCGCCACCTGGATCAGGATGTCGTCGCCGGCCTTGTGGCCGAACAAATCGTTGATCGGCTTGAAGCCGTCGAGGTCGAGGATGCCGACGGTGAAGGGCGCCGGGTCCTCTGATCGATCGCTGATCAGGCGGTCGACCTTGTCGAAGAAACGGCGATGGTTGCCAAGCCCGGTCAGCGCATCCGTGAAGGCCAGATCCGTGTTTTCCTTGGCTGCCTGCCCGGTGCCAAACGTCGTTTGCATCGGTGTTCCTGTTTGCACCTCTGAATTTATGCGCAGACTGGCAGCAAACCGTTTAGGAAACGTATCGCGAAATCGATTTTTTCGCCGGCTGAAAAAAGGCCGCCGATCGTATGAATTGTCCGACTTTTCAGGGGCGGATGCCTTCAGGCGCCTTGCCGGACACGATAGAGTTCGATCGGGGCTCCCTTGGTCTCCGCCACAAGCTCGAGCCAATCCGGCACGCTGCCGTGCATCAGCCCGGCGAGAAAGCCTTGCGGCGCCTTCTCAGTCAGGAGCTCGCTTTCCGCGCTGCCGCGGCAAAGCGCGACCAGGCCGACGCGATGATCCGCCACGATCTTGCGCGCTTCGTCGGCAGACCCCAGGAAGGCATCGAGCGCCAAGAGGTTGCCGGCGATGTTGCGATGATAGGGCCCGGCGAACACGCGATGTCCCGAATAGGCCAGGATCGGCGCGCCGAGATTGGAGATCGCCAGCACAGTGGTATCAGGCATGTGACCGAGCGGCGCAAAGGTCGCCATGCGGTAGCACAGCTTGTCGGTCTCGCTGTCGGCGGCCACAGTGTTCTTGGATTCGAGCGCCACCGAGGTTGCCGCCGCGGCACCGGTCCAGACGGCGTTCACCGACACCAGCCAGGCTGCGGCCATGCGCAGCACAACGCCGCGTGAAGGGCTGACCTCGGCACGCTGGCGCCATTTGGCGATCCAGGCCGAGAGCGGGATGACGGCGAAGCCGATCGAGAATGTCGAGCCACGCACCTGCCAGGCGCTGACGACGAAAGCAACGACGAGCAGCGCGGCCACGAGGCTTTCCTGCCGCCGCCAGTTGCCGCGGCTAAAGCTGATCGCCATCAGCACGATGGCCACCAGCGGCGTGGCGTAGCGGGCCGCGACGCGGGCCGGCGCGTGGGCGAGAAGCGTGAACAGCGACTGGGCCTCGTCGATGTGATCGAGCCACAATTCCTTGAGGCGCGGATCGAGATTGGCATAGGGAGCTGCCAGGCATTGCGGGAACAGCGACACCACGACCGCGGCTATGACTGCAGCAAGCAGGGCAAGCGACACGAGACGCCGCTGCCAGCTACGACCGGCGGCATCGATCGAGGCGATGACTGCCAGGCCGGTTCCGGCAAGTGCCGCCACGACAAACTGCACGGTCGAGAAGGCATCGCATTGCGCCTGGCCCCATGCCGAGAAAGGGATGGTGGCAATGAAGACCAAGGCCGAGACACCGGCAAAACCGAGGCCGAAATCCCGGGCGATCCGGCTCTCGCCCGACCTGTCGACGGCAAACAGCAAAGCGACCGAGACACCGATGGTGGCGACATAGGGGACAGTTTCCATGCCGACGGCGAGCGTCAGCGCGGCGCAAAGTCCGGAGAAAAGCGCTGCGGTCCGCCGCACCGGCGCCTCCAGCAGCAGGCAGAGGCTTGCCATGGTCAGCATCAGCTGGACGTTGTGATGATCGAGCGCCCCCGTCGAATAGATGCCGATGAAATGATACGCCGCGGCGCCGACGACGACGGACGGCAAAACAGCACTCTCGCCGGCGACATTGCGTGCCGCGCGAGTGGTGAAGAACACGGTCAGAAAGAACAGCAGCGACGGCCAGGCAATCTGCGCGACATCTTCGGCAAGAGCGGTGCTGCCGGTCAAAGCCTGCACGACAAGGATTATGGCGGCGATCGGCGTGTCGACCAGCCGCGACCAATGCATGACGAAGCCGCCTTCCAGTCCCATCCGGTACTGGTGCAGGTCGAACCAGCCCTGGCCGCTCAGCAGGTCGCGGACCTCGACCAGACGCAGCAGATTGTCATTGTCGCCGCCGGCATCGGTCAATTCGCGAAAGCCGGTGCCGACATTGACGGCCAGCGCCACCAGCATGGCAAGCAGCGCCAGCATCAAATCGGACTTCCAGGAGGAAGCGCCGGCCTTGCCTGAGCTCATCGTTATGACCTTTGTCGGAAGGAATGCGGCTTAAACCTAGCCTTAACGGCTTCAATAAATAGTAAAGCCGCCTGAGCGAGGCCGGCGTTTTGCGCGCGGCCAGGGCCTCAGATGGCATCCGGAGACGAAAATGCCGCATGAAGTCCGCCACGAGCCCGATATTGCCGTGCTCCTGCCTTGCTACAATGAGGAGCCGACGATCGCCGAGGTGGTGCGGCGGTTTCGCGAGGCGCTGCCTTCGGCCGCGATCTATGTCTACGACAACAATTCGCGCGATCTGACGGCGCTGCGAGCCCGCGCGGCCGGCGCCACCGTCATCCGCGAGCCGCGCCAGGGCAAGGGCAATGTCGTGCGGCGCATGTTCGCCGACATCGAGGCCGACATCTATCTGATGGCCGACGGCGACGGCACCTACGCGCCGGAGGACGCGCCGCAGCTGATCAACACGCTTTTGACCGAGCGCTGCGACATGGTGGTGGGCACCAGGCGCGGCGTCACCGACGATGCCGGCCGCTCCGGCCATGCCTTCGGCAACCGCATCTTCAACAGCCTGTACAAGCGGTTGTTCGGTTCGGATTTCACCGACATCTTCTCCGGCTACCGCGTCTTCACCCGGCGTTTCGTCAAGAGCTTCCCCGCTGTTTCCGGCGGCTTCGAGATCGAGACCGAAATGTCGGTGCATGCCTCGCAGCTCAAGCTGCCGGTCAGCGAGATCGCGCTTGATTATGGCCGCCGGCCGGAGGGCTCGTCGTCGAAACTGTCGACGTATCGCGACGGCGCCAGGATCCTGTGGATGTTCGCCATGCTGATGAAGGAGACGCAGCCACTGCGCTTCTTCGGCGCCTTTGCCATGTTCTTCCTGGGGTCGAGCCTGTTTCTGATGACGCCGGTGCTGATCGAATTCGCGCAAACCGGCCTCGTGCCGCGCATGCCGACCTGGGTGCTGTCCGTCGGACTGCTGCTTCTGTCGATGCTTTCGGTTGTGACCGGGCTGATCCTCGATTCGGTATCGCGCGGCCGCGCCGAACAAAAGCGCATCTTCTATCTGTCGATGCCGTCCGGCCGCGTCGAACGGCGTGAACGGGCCGCTGGGCAGACTGCCCTGAAACCCTCACCGGGCAAGACTCCCCGGGCGGCGTAGAACCGTGAGCCGTCTCTACCGCTTCATTCTTGCCGGCGGCGTCGGTTTCGTCGCCGACGCGGCGGCATTGTGGCTGCTGCTGGCCGTTACGCCGCTTGGCCCGCTTGTCGCCCGCGTTCTTTCGATCGGCTTTGCGCTGACCGTCACCTGGCAGTTCAACCGCCATCTGACCTTCTCGCCGTCGAGCCGTGGCATCGCAACGGAGGGCGCTCGCTATGGCGGCGTCGGCATCGCCACCAGCATCATCAACTATGTCGTTTATTGCGTGATCCTGTTTGCCCTGCCGGCGATGCCGCCGCTTGCGGCGCTCGCGATCGCCTCGCTGGTCGCCATGGCGCTTTCCTTCCTCGGCTATTCCCGCCTGGTCTTCGACCGATAGGCTCTGGCTGATTGGCAGAAGCCGCTGAGTTCCTTATATCGGCGACAGGATCGCGCCGGAGACCCAAGATGCCCTTGAAAATCGCCGTCCAGATGGACCATGTTTCGACGGTGTCGATCGCCGGCGACACGTCGTTTGCGCTATCGCTGGAGGCGCAGCGGCGCGGCCACCAGCTGTTCCACTACACGCCCGACCGGCTGTCGATGCGCGACGGCAAGGTGTTTGCCCGCATCGAGAAAATGCAGGTCCGCGACGAGAAGGGCAACCACTATTCACTGGGCGAGAAGGTGCGCACCGACCTGTCGGAGATGGACGTCATCCTGCTCCGCCAGGATCCGCCCTTCGACATGAACTACATCACAACCACGCACATTCTCGAGCGCGTCCACCCCGGGACGTTGGTCGTCAACGACCCGGCCTGGGTGCGCAACAGCCCGGAAAAGATCTTCGTCACCGAATTCCCGGACCTGATGCCGGAAACGCTGATCACCAAGGATCCTCTGGAGGTCGCCGCCTTCCGCAAGGAGTTCGGCGACATCATCGTCAAGCCGCTCTACGGCAATGGCGGCGCCGGCATCTTCCATCTGCACGAGGCCGACCGTAACCTCGCCTCGCTGCTCGAAATGTTCGGCCAGATGTTCCGCGAGCCCTATATCGTGCAGCGCTATCTGAAGGACGTGCGCAAGGGCGACAAGCGCATCATCCTGATCGACGGCGAACCGGTGGGCGCCATCAACCGGGTGCCGGCCGAGCACGATTCGCGTTCCAACATGCATGTCGGCGGCCGCGCCGAGAAGACCGAGCTAACCGAGCGCGAGCGCGAGATCTGCGCTCGCATCGGCCCGTCGCTGAAGGAACGCGGCTTCATCCTCGTCGGCATCGACGTCATCGGCGACTACATGACCGAGATCAACGTGACCTCGCCGACCGGCGTGCGCGAGGTGCAGCGCTTCGGTGGCGCGGATATTGCTGGCCTGTTCTGGGATTGCGTCGAGGACAAGAGGCGATAGTTCCACGCAACTGCGCCCCAGCGATCCTCTAACTCCTTGCTTTTACGCAATTCCTGACGGAAATCCGTTGCTCTAGACCACGAAGAAGTCGTCCGGGGTGAGCGAGATGCCTGGGCGCACGGTGGCGAACTGGACGGCCGCCGCTCCGCCCACCCCGTCCACATCGAACAGCAGAGCGCCTGTCGCGTCGTCGTAAAGGATGTGGTCGCTGTCATCGGTGGCTTTGTTGCCGAGCGCGAAGACCGCGGCGAAAAGCGGGCCGGCAGACAGCCCGTCGAATACGGAACTGTCCAGCTGGAACATATCGTCGAGCGCATTGAAGTCGTCGATACTGTCGTGGTTCGCCGGCCCAAGCGCGTCGAACACGAAGACATCCCTGCCCGCGTCGCCGGCCAGCCGGTCGCGGCCGGCACCGCCATTGAGGATGTCGTCGCCAGCGCCGCCTCGCAGGTCGTCGGTGCCGGCACCGCCGTCGAGGGCATCGTCGCCCGTGTCGCCGCGGATGCCGTCCGCACCGGCACCGCCGCTCATCTCGTCATTGCCGGCACCCCCCTTCAGCCAATCGCTGCCCGCACCGCCGATGATCGTGTCGGTGCCTTCGCCGCCGAACAGCTGGTCGTGGCCGGCGCCGCCGTCGAGCGCATCATTGAACGGAGTGCCGCTGACGCGGTCGCCACCGCCCAGTGCAGCGACGAGCACGGCATGATCGTGGCTTGCATAGCTCCCGATGTTCGTGGCGTCGGTCAGTGTGATGGATTCGGCCGGGGGTGTGACCGTGATCGTAATCGTCGCCACATTGCTGTTGCCCTGGCCATCGGTGGCGTAAACCGTAAAGCTGTCGGTGCCGACGAAGCCGGCCTCGGGCGTGTATTCGAACAGATTGTCGCTCAGAAAGCCCGCATGATAATGCAGGCTGGTGCCGACGTGACCTTGGTGAAACGGATAGTAATTGCCGTCGAAACTCGTGCTCGACTCAAGGGTGCCGTGGTCGGGCCCGTCCAGGACGGCAAAGTTCAGGAGATCGTAGTCGGCATCCGCCGCGCTGAACTTGATGTCGTCGAGAAATTGCCCCTGCGAAACCGACACATTCAGATTGGCCACCGTGGGCGCATGATTGACGAAGGTGTCGGGCTGAATCGCGCCGCCTTCCAGGATGATCTGATGCTGGCCGTACTGTGTGTTTTCGCCGCCGAAATATTCGTTCGCACCGATCCATGTCACCGTGATGGTGTCGGGGCCGTCGGCGTTGATCGAGACGATCCGGGCCGACAGGTAGGCCGCCTGGTCGGACAGGGTGCGGATGAAATTGCCTTCGTTGTCGAAGACCTGCGTTTCCACCGTCGTCCAGATCTCGGTCCTGCCCTCGTGGGTGAAGCTGGTGATGGTGAAGAAACCGTCGAAGACATCGATTGAAGCCAGGTCGATCCCACCAAATGGGAAATCCGCCTTCGCCCCTATCGGTCCGATCACGTCGCCGTCGGTTTCCGTGATGCTGAAAAGCACCGCGTCAGGGCTCGGATTGGGATTTTCGGGTTCTTCCCATACGGTGAGCTCACTGCCATTGCTTAAGGTCGGCATCCTGTCGTCCTCGCTTTTGCGCCTGGCGCGCTGCGGATGTCCCCCGACTTCCAACCATAACATCGTATGCGAGTCGGATCGGTGACAAACCCAACCGCCTTTCCATGTTGGTTAATTCTGTCTCGGGCGGAGGCAGTCCGATGGCGTTCTGCGCGCTGCGGTGACATTTCGTCGGAAGACGACAACGACTGTATGTTCCTGTAATGTTCTTGATTAACCCAGGGGGATTGTATATTTGACAGACCCATTGGCGAATCTGGGGAGCGCTGATATGAATCGCGCATGGGGGATACGCTTCAGTTCATCAAGGATAACTGGGCTGTGATTTCGCAGACACCATGGGTGTTTGTGGGTCTGATTGTCCTATTTGGCGGTGGCGGCCTGCTTTTTGGTCGCTTCTGGCAAAACGGTGTGGTCACAAACCTTGAAAGCCGTTTGGCACTTCGCGACGATCGCATTGCCGAATATGAGCGCAAACTCGACGGTGCAACGCCAGATGAGGCCCACCAAAGGATTGCCAAGCTTGAACGACGGGTCGATGAACTCACTCACGATCCGAGATTGTTCAGTCTGGATCAGCTTACCAGAATGGAAACGGCCCTCAGAAATCGCACGCCCGGCAAGATACAAATCTCCAGAGATATGGACAGCATCGAAACCGCCAAGGTCCAAGCCCAATTGACCAAATTCTTCAAACAGCAGCGCTGGACGGTAGATACTGGAACGGCTTGGGGGGTTACCAACCCGCCGGCAAGTGGCTTGGTTCTATTTTCCAGAACGGTCGATTCACAACCATCTACCGACGAACTGTCCGTAATAGCCGCATTGGAAGCTGGCGGCGTGGCCTACGAGTTGCGCCGTGCTGCTCTCGGCCCGAAGACGCCGCCGCTCCAATTGAACTTCAGCAGTGTGGAGGATGGCTAGACCCTAGATTTCCGCCACCCAGCCTTGCGGGCGCTAGCGTTTCTTCGGTCTTACCACAGCGCCTTTGCCGGCGCGCTCAACCGCTTCGTCATGTGGTGCATGCTTGGCATGCGCGATCTTTTTCAACATCGCGTCGAAGTGCTCTTCGGACTGGTCTGTTTTCAGTTCGCGCGCGGCTTGCTTGAACTTTTCGATCTGTGCTGCTTCTTTGTTTGGCATGAGTCGAATCTTTCTGTTCGCTGATGAAGCTGGCTGTTTCAATTTCTCGAAGGGGCAAAATATCAGCCGCTATTATATCGTCTGCACGGCCATCCTACCTGATTGCAACATAGGCATCAAACTTCAGGAGTTGAGGCGTGATCTAGCTTGGCAAGGTGCGCCGCTAGGCGACTACTTTCACGCCACGACCGATCGGCAGGAGGTGCGCAACGCCGTCTTTGATGTCCTGGCGAAGGAGAAGTTCACCATCCAAGCCACCATCATGGAAAAGTCCAAAGCCATGCCCAAGGTGAGGGTTACAGAAGATCGATTTTACAAGATCGGTTGGCATTTCCATTTTCAGAATTCGTCCGATGCCTATCTTAAGGCGGCTAACGAAATCATGATCACCGTTGCCTCTATCGGAACCAAGAAAAAGCGCATCGCGTTCGAGGACTCTGTAAGAGACGTAGTGAAGCAGAAAATCCGGAGCGATAGCTGGCGTGTTGCATTCTGGCCTGCCAACACAGATCCATGTTTGCAGATAGCCGATTACTGCACTTGGGCCATTCAACGGAAATGGGAATCGGACGGCAAGGACACTCGGTCCTACGAACTCATTAGTGACAAAATCACCTACGAATTCGACCTATGGAAGCACGGTAAGACGCACTACTATTGAGCAAGAAAATTGCGGCCGCACTCCCAACTACCTTGTTTAGAGGAGCGCCCCGGGGCGCTTGTCATTGGGTGCCAACCGCATGTCCAATATGATTCAGTTCGTCAACCGAATCAAGGTGGTGTCACTTGATTGTTCATTCCGGCGCCGAAATGATCCTTTTACCGCCGCCTTTTTCGTTTTTCGTACTTCCATAGCGGTAGCTTTAACTGCACTGGCTTCCGATAATGTTCATACTTCGCTGAAACTAGGCCCCCGATAGGTGAGGCGCTTGCCTTTGGAACCCTTCAAGGCGATCAGCGAGCGAACGTTATCCTCAATGCCCATGGCCGAACGGTTCGAATAGCGGAAATCGAACTCGGCCAGATAGCGGTGCAGATGGTGTTCCGCGCAATGCTGATAGACGCCCTTCATGCCGCGCTTGAAAATCGAATAGAAGCCTTCAACCGTGTTGGTGTGGACGACGCCGCGACCATATTCGCCGTCACCATGATTGACGGTGCCGTGCGCCGCGAACTCGGGGCCAATGTTCTGATAAACGCGGGCCTCGTCCGACAGGAAGACGCTTTCCTTGTGAATGTTGGCGTTCACGATGGGCAGGACGCGGGCAACCGTGGCGGTGTCGATATGGAACGAGCGGGCAATGCCGCCGCGCTCGACAAGCGTAAGGACCATGTTCTTGTGCTGCGCACCCTGAGTGACCGGAACGCCAGCCAGACGGCCAATGTAAGTTTCGTCCACTTCCACGAACTTGCCAGCGCCGCCCACGGGCGTGAAGTCATCCGAACGCATGGCTTCGCGAATGCGATGGCACAGGAACCAAGCGGTCTTGTAGGTGACTTCCAAGACGCGGTGCATCTGGTGGGCACTGATACCCTTCTTTGACGAGCACATGAGGTGGATAGCCTGCAACCACTTGTGCAGCGGCAGATGGCTTTCCTCAAAGATCGTGCCCATGCGGACCGTGAACTTCTTGCGGCAGTCAGAGCACTTGTAGAGGCCGATGATTTCGACGCCGTTCGGGTTCTTCTTGGAAGCCTTCGTGCGACCGCCCTTCAAGGCGTAGTGATTTTCCATGGAACCGCAATGACGGCAAACCGGACCCTGCGGCCACAACATGCCCTCGACATGCTCAAATGCGGCGGCTTCGTCGTGGAAGTAGGGGCGGGACAGAACGGACATAGCGATAACTCCTTGGATTCGTTATCGCATATCGCGTTGGGTCTGTCAAATATATAATCGCCTTAACCCAGAAATCTGTGCTTGTCTTGCCTGGTCTCGCTCACGGCCTGATTGCACCGGCTTCGAGCGAGCCAGGTCCGGGGGCGTTGAAAAAGATGGTGGCGCGGGTTCGCACGGTTGCTTTCCAGGGCATCGAGGCCGTGCCGGTCGATGTCCAGGTGATGATCGCGCCGGGCAAGGTCAACATGCATATTGTTGGCCTGGCCGATAAGGCGGTGGCTGAAAGCCGCGAACGGGTGCAGGCGGCACTCCATGCCTCCGGCCTGTCAATGCCGTCGAAGAAGGTGACGGTCAATCTGGCGCCGGCCGACCTGCCCAAGGAAGGCAGCCATTACGACCTCCCCATCGCACTCGGCCTGATGGCCGCACTTGGCGCCATTCCGGGCGACATGCTGGCCGGCTATGTGGTGCTCGGCGAATTGTCGCTCGACGGCACCATCGCCGCTGTGGCCGGCGCGCTGCCGGCGGCGATCGGCGCCAATGCCGAAGGCAAGGGCCTGATCTGCCCGTTCGCCTGCGGGCCGGAAGCGGCCTGGGCCGGCAAGGATTTCGACATATTGGCACCGCGCAGCCTGATTGCGATCGCCAATCATCTTCGCGGCACGCAAGTGCTGTCGCGGCCGGAAGCCGGCATCCACGCCTCGGCGCGCGACCTGCCCGACCTCGCCGACATCAAGGGCCAGGAGAGCGCCAAGCGGGCGCTGGAGGTGGCGGCGGCCGGCGGGCACAATCTCTTGATGGTCGGACCGCCAGGTTCGGGCAAATCGATGCTGGCGCAAAGGCTGCCGTCGATCCTGCCGCCGCTGGCGCCCAAGGAATTGCTCGAAGTCTCGATGATCGCCTCGGTGGCCGGCGAGCTCGGCGAAGGCAAGCTGACCGACCGGCGGCCGTTCCGCGCCCCGCACCATTCGGCCTCGATGGCGGCGATGGTGGGCGGCGGCCTGAGGGCGCGGCCCGGTGAGGTGTCGCTTGCCCATCACGGCGTGCTGTTCCTCGACGAGTTTCCCGAATTCACGCCGCAGACTCTCGACGCGCTGCGCCAGCCGCTGGAGACCGGCGACTGCATGATCGCGCGCGCCAACCACCGCGTTACCTATCCGGCGCGCATCCAGCTGGTCGCGGCGATGAACCCGTGCCGCTGCGGCATGGCCGGCGAGCCCGGCTATCGCTGCCTGCGCGGCGAGCGCTGCCGCACCGACTACCAGGCGCGGATATCAGGCCCGCTGCTCGACCGCATCGATCTCCGCATCGAGGTGCCGGCGGTTTCGGCCGGCGATTTGATCCGGCCCGACAAGGCGGAGAAGAGTGCGGCTGTGGCACTGCGCGTGGCGCGCGCCCGCACCATCCAGCGCGAGCGCTTCGAGCGGCTACGCGTCACCAGCGCCACCACGAACGCGCATTGCTCGCCATCGATCATCGAGGAGATCGCCGTGCCGGATGCTGCCGGCCTGACGCTACTCAAGGACGCCAGCGAAAAACTCGGCTTTTCCGCGCGCGCCTACCACCGCGTGCTGAAAGTGGCGCGGACACTGGCCGACCTCGACGCCAGCGAGACGGTCGGCCGCATCCATCTGGCCGAGGCGATTTCCTACCGCATGATGTCGGAGCGGATGGCGCAAGCGGCGTAAGGCGGCTCAGCGAAACTGCGCGGCGGCCTGAACTGATCGAACAGCTGCTGCCTGAACAGCGGACGGCGGATCGATCGGCCCGCCGCCTTTGTTTTGCTCTCAGCCCCGCGCCTTCAGCTCCAGCCGCCGCGCGTGCAGCACCGGCTCGGTGTAGCCGTTGGGCTGGACACTGCCCTTGAAGACCAGGTCGCAGGCGGCCTGGAAGGCGATGGAGTTGTCGAAGTCGGGCGCCATCGGCTGGTAGAGCGGATCGCCGACATTCTGCCGGTCGACGATGGCCGCCATGCGCTGCAGGGCATCCATGACCTGGATCTTCGAGCAGACATCGTGGCGCAGCCAGTTGGCCATGTGCTGCGAGGAGATGCGCAGCGTGGCGCGATCCTCCATCAGTCCGACGTCGTTGATATCTGGCACTTTCGAGCAGCCGACGCCCTGGTCGACCCAGCGCACGACATAACCCAGAATGCCCTGCGCGTTGTTGTCGAGCTCGCGCTGGATCTCGTCCGGCGTCCAGTTCGGACGCACCGCCACCGGCACCGATAATATGTCGTCGAGCTTCGCCTTGGGTCGGCTCTTCAGCTCCGCCTGGACGGCGTGCACGTCGACCTTGTGGTAGTGGGTGGCGTGCAGCGTCGCCGCCGCCGGCGACGGCACCCAGGCGGTGTTGGCGCCGGCCTTCGGGTGGGCGATCTTCTCGACCAGCATCGCCGCCATCAGGTCCGGCATCGCCCACATGCCCTTGCCGATCTGGGCGTGGCCGGCCAGGCCGCATTCCAGCCCGGTGTCGACGTTCCAGGCCTCATAGGCGGAGATCCAGGCGGCCTGTTTCATGTCGCCCTTGCGGATCATCGGGCCGGCTTCCATCGAAGTGTGGATCTCGTCGCCGGTGCGGTCGAGGAAGCCGGTGTTGATGAACACCACGCGCTCTTTTGCCGTGCGGATCGCCTCCTTGAGGTTGACGGTGGTGCGCCGCTCCTCGTCCATGATGCCCATCTTGATGGTGTTCCTGGCCATGCCGAGCAACGCTTCGACGCGATCGAAAATCTCGACGGCGAAGGCGACCTCCTCCGGCCCGTGCATCTTGGGCTTCACGACATACATCGAGCCGGCGCGGGAATTCATCCGCCGTCCGTTCGGCCCGACATCGTGCAGCGCAATCAGCGCCGTCAGCGCCGCGTCCATGATGCCCTCCGGCGCCTCGTTGCCGTCGCGGTCGAGAATTGCCGGATTGGTCATCAGGTGGCCGACATTGCGCACCAGCATCAGCGAACGGCCGGGCAGCGCAAGCTGGCCACCATTCGGCGATGTGTAGCCGCGATCCGGATTGAGCTTGCGGACAAAACTCTTGCCGCCCTTGCTGATCTCTTCGGCGAGGTCGCCCTTCATCAGGCCGAGCCAGTTGCGGTAGACGACGACCTTGTCCTCCGCATCCACCGCCGCGACCGAATCCTCGCAATCCTGGATGGTGGTCAGCGCCGATTCCAGGATGATGTCGGCGATCCCCGCCGGGTCGGTGCGGCCGATCTGGTTGGCGCGGTCGATGGCGATCTCGATGTGCAGGCCATTCTTGACCAGCAGCACGGCCTCGGGGGTGGCGGCATCGCCGCGATAGCCGGCAAACTGTTTCGGATCGGCCAGCGTGGTGCCGCCGGCGCCGGCGCTGAGCTTCAGCGCGCCATTCGCCACCGACAGGCCGTTGACCCCGGCCCATTTGCCGGAGGTGAGTGGCACCGACTGGTCGAGGAAGTCCTTGGCCCAGGCAACCACCTTGGCGCCGCGCACGGGGTTGAACCCCTTGCCTTTTTCCGCGCCGCCCGTTTCGGGGACGGCATCGGTGCCGTAGAGCGCATCATAGAGCGACCCCCAGCGCGCATTGGCGGCGTTGAGCGCATAGCGCGCATTCATCACCGGCACGACCAGCTGCGGCCCGGCGACCACCGCGATCTCCGGATCGACATTGTCGGTGGAGACGCTGAAGGCGGGTCCCTCAGGGACGAGATAGCCGATCTCCTTCAGGAAAGTCTTATAGGCTTCCATATCGAGCGGCGCGCCATTGTCGCGGCACCAGCCATCGAGTTGCTCCTGCATGGCGTCGCGCTTTGCCAGCAGCGCCCGGTTCTTCGGTGCGAGATCATGGACGATGGCGGAAAAGCCGTTCCAGAACGCATCGGCGGCGACGCCGGTGCCGGGCAGCGCTTCGTCGACGACGAAGTCATGCAGCTCGCGGGCAATCCGCAATCCGGCGATCTCAACGCGATCGGTCATCAGGGCGTCTCCAGATGAAAGGCTAGGCCGGCTGTCGGCCAGCTTGGGGGCTTTGGCATGTCGGGGGTCAAGGGTCAATTCGGCTTAAGATGAAGGGGAACATTTAGGCAAGTTGGCGAAGCCGGCGGTGAGAGCGTCCTTCTCCCCGTTTACGGGGAGAAGATGGCGGCAGCCAGATGAGGGGCGGCGCGGCGTTACGTGGACTGGCGATACAGTGAAACTGCGTCGGCTAGCGCTGCCCCTCATCCGCCCTTCGGGCACCTTCTCCCCGTGAACGGGGAGAAGGGCTACACCGCAATCCTTGGCCGTCCCGACGCCACCGCCACAACATGCGCTTCGATGAACATGCGCTGGCTTTCGACGGTGGAGACGCTGAATTCGGTGGCGACTTCGATTTCGGCGCTGTCGGTGCCGGCGTCTTTCGCCCGTTTGGCGGCGATGGACCGCACATCGGCCTCGGCCGCCGCCACGGCGGAAGCCTCGTCGGTGAAGTCGCGCACGGTTTCACCCGATGCGAGGCGGAACAGGCCTTCCACCGGCTGGCTGACGCGCGCCTCGGCCGAGACGCGGACCTGGCCGACGACGGCGCCGAGCGCGTTGGCGACGTCGGTATCGTCGGGCACCACGCAGCCATTGCCAACCAGCGGCGGCAGGCCGGCATAATGCAGCGGCGCCGAGGCGCCGAGGCCGATGACCGGCCGGTCGAGCGCGACGCTGAGGCGGGCGATGCCGGGATGGGAATCGACGGCGCGCTGCACCAGCGCATGCGCCACGGTGGCGGCGCCATCCAGCCCATCCTCGGCAAAGGCGGTTTCAAGAATGTATTCGGCCGACCAGCGGGTCAGCGTCACCAGCACGCGCTCGGAAATCGCCTCCGGCGTGGCGGCGATTGCCTGTCCCCTGCCGTCGCGCTTGCGGGCGAACAGCTCGGCACCGAGACGGGCCGGGGCGGCGTTCCAATTGGCCTGTTTGCCCAGCACATGGGCGGCATCCGACGGGGTGAAGCCCGAAATATGCACCAGCCCACGTGACACCAGCCGGTTCAGCGTGGCGTTCTGGGCGTTCGAGGTGAGCAGTCTGTCGAGCGGCAGCGGGGTGGCGCCAATCAGTTCGTAGAGCTTGGCCTCGGCGCCGGTCAGTCCCGCCGCCAGCCGCTCGGGCACACCGGTGCGCACCGCGAAGCGGCCATCCATGCGGCCGGGGTTGGACGCGCGCAGCTGGCGTTCCAGTTCGACGGTCACCGCCTCGCCATGCACCATGCCGGCCAGCGCCAATGGCACCAGGCGGCGCGGCCCGAGCAGGATCTTTGGGTTGAGCGCGCCGTCCTCCAGCGCCACTTCGGAATCGCCGCCGAGGCCGAAGGTGCGCATCGCCACCGCCTCGACCATGGTGCGGAAGCCGCCGACGGTGGCGCCTTCCGGATCGAGCCTGGGGCGGCCGCCATCGAGCACGGCGACGTCGGTGGTGGTGCCGCCAATGTCGGAGACGACCGCGTCGTCGAGCCCGGTCATGTGGCGGGCGCCGACAAGGCTGGCGGCCGGGCCGGACAGAATGGTCTCGATCGGCCGCTGGCGGGCGAACGCCGCCGAGACCAGCGCGCCATCGCCGCGCACCACCATCAAAGGTGCCGCGATCTTGCGCGCCTCCAAAAAGCCTTCGGTCGCCGCCACCAGCCGGTCGATCATCGAGATCAGCCTTGCGTTGAGCAGCGTCGTCAGCGCCCGGCGCGGGCCGCCGAGTTTTGCCGACAGCTCGTGGCTGGCGGTGACCGGCAGGCCGGTCTTCTCGCGGATCAGCTCGCGGGCCGCGATCTCATGCGCCGGGTTGCGGGTGGCAAAGTAGGCGCAGACGGCAAAGCCCGACACCGAGCCGCCGAGCTCGGGGAGGGCCGCTTCCAACCCGGACAAATCGAGCTTGGCGGCATTGCCATGGACATCGTGGCCGCCGGGGCAGAACACCACGGGGTCGGTGCCCAAAGCCGTCTTCAGCCCGTCGCGGGCAAGATCGGTCTCGGAGAAGCCGATCATGACCAGCGCCACGCGGCCGCCCTGCCCCTCGACCAGCGCATTGGTGGCCAATGTCGTCGACATCGACACCAGTTTTATCGCCGCAGGATTGGTGCCGGCCTTCTGCAGTACCGCGTCGACCGCGCCGGAAATGCCAACCGCGAGGTCATGCCGCGTCGTCAGCGCCTTGGCCTTGGCCAGCACCTTGCCGCGCGGGCTGCCGCTTTCCGACCACAGCACGGCATCGGTGTAGGTGCCGCCGGTATCGATGCCGAGGAACAGAGGGAGGGGTTTTGGCTTGGCGGTCATTTCTGGTGGCGGTCCGGGCAGCGAGGGTTCTTGCTGCGAAGCCCTTAGCCGATACGGCCCGGCCGATAAAGCGGCGAGCGCTGGGCCAAGCAAGCGTAATCTCCCCCCTCGTGGGGGAGATGGCCGGCAGGCCAGAGGGGGGCGCTGTCCCGCCGACCTTGCGGTGACTGCAGCCCAGCCAGCCGATTCACTCAAGACCCTCCACCGAGCCCAGCCGCAATCACAATATGCTGACAGACATTGTCGATGTCGCGGATGACATCGTCGTTCCAGAAGCGCAGGACGGTCCAGCCATCCTGTCCCAAGCGCATTGTCCTCACTTCGTCGCTGGCGACGGCATCGGCCTCCGTATGCTGGGAGCCGTCAACTTCGACGACGAGTTTCTTCTCCGGGCAAGCGAAGTCGACAATGTACCCGGCGATCGGAACTTGCCTCCGGAAGCCAAGCCCCATCAGCCGATGCGCGCGAAGCTCATTCCAGAGCTTCAATTCGGCTGATGTCATGACCTTGCGCATCGACCTGGCGTTTGCGCGGTGTCTTGGAGACAATGGCGTGTGAGGCATTGTCAATGCTCGGTGGCTGTTGAGGTTGGCACTCTACGGCGCCCCCCTCTGTCCTGCCGGACATCTCCCCCACGAGGGGGGAGATCGGCAGTCTCGGCCGCAGCGCTGTCTACTCCACAAACTCCACCCTCTTATGCGAATTATTGGCCTGCCCGGCCATCTCCCCTCAAGGCGGAGATTGGCGCCCTACTCCACCAGGTCGATTTCCTCGGTCTCGCCGCCGCTGCAGGTGTAGCAGCAGTCTTCGCACTTTTCCTTGTTGTTGGGGCCGACGCCCCAATAGGTCGCCTCGTCGCCGTCGACCCAGGCGCCGTAGCAGATCGATTCGCCCTCCTCGCAGGAGATCGGCAGTTGCTTGGTCTCGCCGTCGTCGAGATAGAAATCCTTGCCATCGCCCGGCCAGACATAGTCGCGGTCCTGGCTGTAGAGCTCGAGGCGCATGGCGTTGGGATGGCTGTTCTTGATCTCGAAGGTGACGTCGCCGGCATGGGCGGCGGGCGCGAACAGGGCCGCGAGCGAGAGCGCGACGACGATGCGGCGCGGAAAGGCGAAACACATAAAACCCCCTGGAATGAGAATCGGCCCCCACGGCCGAGGGGTGAATCATCGCATGCGATGTGGGGGCGAGGAAGCGAGGATTGGGGTAATCCAATCCTGATTTGGCTACTGCGACGATCGAGTTTGGCGAAGGCCGCGATGACGGCCAATCTCCCCCCTTGTGGGGGAGATGTCCGGCAGGACAGAGGGGGGCGCGAAGGATCGCCACGTCTGAGTTCAACCAGCCGAAAATCGCCGCAGGACGCAGCCGTATTGATTGACAGGTTGGCGGGACAGCGCCCCCCTCTGCCCTGCCGGGCATCTCCCCCACAAGGGGGGAGATTGGCAGCTTACGCTACGGCACCAGGTCAATCGTCTCCGTCGTCTTCTCCACGCAGATGAAGCAGCAATTGTCGCAGAGCTGGTCGTTGTCGGGGCCGACGCCGGCGGAGATGTTGTCCTGGCCGTTGACCCAGGCGCCGTAGCAGATGTTTTCGCCCGAATTGCAGGAGATCGGCACCGATTTCTGCGAGCCCGGCTGGATCAGGAACACGCTGTCGCCGCCCGGCCAGACCGTCTCGCGGTCGCGGCTGAACAGCTCGACCGCCACCGCTTGGCTACGCAGGTTCTTGACGAAGAAGGCCATCTCGGCGGCATGCGCCGGGGTGGCGAGGAGCAGGGCAAGAAGGGTGAGGCGAATCATGATGGTGGGTTCCGGGGAGGGAGACGCAAGCTCGCACGATCGGCGGGTAATCGCCACAGGCGGGACGGTTCTTCCCTTCCCCCCTTGTGGGGGAAGGTGGATCGGCGCGCAGCGCCGAGACGGATGAGGGGTGTTGGAAGAAATGAGGCGTTGGCGGGCTGTCATCGTGCATCGGCTGCACAAAGATTTACGCCAAGCCGGAACACGCCTCATCCGACCGAGCTTCGCTCGGCCACCTTCTCCCACAAGGGGAGAAGGGAGAGCGCACCACCCTACCGCGTCACCGCCACATGCGGCGCGAACCGCCGGATCGCGTCGATCATGTCCTCGCCACGGACATCGAGCGAGGAGACCTCCATGTGCACGATGGTCTTGCCGAAAGGCAGGATCCGGCTCAGCGCATTGGCCGGCGCGTATTTGATTGCGTCGGGCGGCTCCTCGGTGAGCTCGAAATTAAGCATCGCCGAGCCCTTGCCGGAGGTGAGGCGCACGCTGCGCACCTTGTGCCACGGCACCAGCACGTCGCCGGCGCGGCGGTCGCGGAAACCTTGACTGTCCAGCACGACCTTGACCGAAGTGTCGAAGGCGCCGCGCGCGATTGATGCGCCGAGCGCCAGGCAAGCCGCCGCCATCAGCGCGATGACCAGCACGTGCCCGCCATCGGCGCCCGACGCCAGTCCCTGCAGCGCGCCGACGCCGAACATCGCGCCGATGATGAACGGCCCGATCGCCGGAAAGATTTTGCCGGTGACGCTGTTGCGGAGTTCGAGCGGCGTGGACATTTTTTCCCGCTCACCGTTCGGGCTTCATCAGCGTCCAGATCCAGCCGATGAAGGTCAGCACCAGGAACGGATAGCCGGCGGCGGGCAAAGGCGCGGAGGTGGGCAGCAGCGGCGCGCCCCAGAGGATCATGCTTGCCGACACGACAAACAGAATGGCGGCAATGAGGCCGGTGAGCCGCATCCACAGGGCAAAGGTGTTTGGCGCGCTGATCAGGATAAGGGCTGCCGCCCAGAGCGAGATGCCGCCGACATAGGAGGGAACGCTGGCCTCGAGCCCCGCCGCATTGCCTGACAGCAGCAGGCTCTCGCCGGCGACGAAGGCGAGGAACCCGGCCGCAACGCAATCATTGCCCAGCCGCTGGTACTTCATCGTCAGCAGCGCGGTCGCCACCACGAGTGCCACGCCGTCGATGGTCCAGAGCGTTTCGCGGAGTGCGTCGCTCGAAACGAAGGTGCCGGCCAGGCCGAAAGCGCCGCCGATGGCGAGGCCAATCGCGGCGACGGTGTCCAGAATGGTGCGCATGTGACGTCTCTCCAAGCCGGGGAAAGGATACGCCAAGGTGGGGACCCAATCAAAGGCGAGTGTCCGCTCGGGACTACGCTCGTATATCTGAGCCTTTTGGGCCGACAGCAAGCAAACGATAGCCGACGTTCATTGGCCCAGTTAATAAACAAGATTGATCGCAACAGCGGAAGTGGCCACATGATATGCTTTGTGTCAATTTGCCGACACTGATTCGTCGCTGGAAGGACAAATGAACCAAAGAATTTTTGCTTTTAGCGACGCGCAACGGCTGTCATCGGTAGTTCATGGCGACGCGCTGGCGGAATTGGATAACCTGGACGACAATTCGTTTCAGTTAGTGGTTACTTCTCCACCATACAATATAGGTAAAGAGTATGAGAGGGATAAGCGCCGAAGCCTTGAAGAATACCTTGAGTGGCTTAAGCCAATTGTTAATAAACTTTGCAAAAAAATCAGGGATGACGGTAGTATTTGTTGGCAAGTTGGCAATTATGTAAACAACTCACAAGTTTATCCGCTAGATCTTTTTTCTACAAGATGTTCGTTGATCAGGGTTTTAAATTACGAAATCGCATAATCTGGCATTTCAATTTTGGTCTTCATGCGACGCAACGTTTCTCCGGGCGTTATGAGACGCTCCTATGGTTCTCCAAATCCGATCAATACAAATTTCACCTTGACCCGGTCAGAGTTCCTCAGCTGTACCCAGGTAAACGGCACGGGAGCAAGCGCCCAGACAAGGCTGATCAACCGAGCGGCAATCCGCTTGGCAAAAATCCCTCAGATTTTTGGGAATTTTCGCCCCAAGAAGCGTTCCTGCAAAATCCGGTTTGGAATATCCCGAACGTCAAGGCAAAGCACCCTGAAAAAACCGTTCATCCTTGCCAATTCCCAAGCGAACTCGCGGAACGCTGCGTGCTGGCACTGACGGATCATGGAGATAAGGTACTGGATCCGTTCGTTGGCGCTGGAACGAGCGTAATCGCCGCGATCAAGCACGGCCGTGTGGGGGTCGGTATTGAGCAGAGCGAACAATACGTTCAGATCGCTCAAGATCGTATCGTGAAATACGAGTCCGGCAGTCTCGAGTTGCGACCGGCAGGCAAAGCCGTGAGACAGCCAAAAAGGGGCGAGAAGGTAGCGACACCCCCCAAAGAATGGTTGGGTCGCACGACTTCTCCGGGAGGGGCAGATGAAGAAGGCAAAGCCAAAGGCAAAACCAAAGCTAACACCTGAAGAACTGAAAGCGAACAAGACCAAGTCGGACCATCGGAAGCTGGTCCGCAGTGTCTTTAGCAAAAGCAGTTTCGCCCGGGTGCCGGACCTCTCCGACAAGGAGTTTATATATGAAGGCCAAAAAACTGACTTCGACGACGTGTACGTTTTGGAGAACATACTCGTCTGCCTAGAGTACACGACTGCGACGAACATCTCCGCACATCTCAAGCCGAAGAAGATCGTTTACGACAAAATCGACGCTTCTCATGAAAAATTTGCTGCCTTCTACTCCGACTTGAGTGCCGATCTGAGTGATAAACTGCTTTCTGACTACGATGCCTCTGAGGTTAAAGTTGTAATCGTGTACTGCTCGCTCAATGAGCCCGACCCTCAACTGAAGCAAAATGTCCCCAATCCCATCTACCTTGACTACCCTGACCTGAGGTATTTTAAGAACCTGTCTGATTGCATTAGGAAATCGGCGGCCCCTGAACTTCTTGACTTTCTTGGATTGAACGAGGAGGACATAGGACAGGACGGAAAGGTCGGCGGAGGGAAAAAGACAGAGAGTTACCCTGGTTCCCTTTTGCCTGAGTCTAGCTCTAACTTCAGCAAAGGTTATAAAGTCGTCTCATTTTACGCTGCCCCTCGTGTATTGCTACGTTGCGCATAAGTGCTCAGGAACGGTGGCTGGCGCGGTTCGTACAATCTCTACCAGAGGATGATTTCTAAGTCCAAGATTGACTCGACAAGAAGGTATTTAAAGACTCACAAAAGGGTTTTTGTTAATAACGTAATCGTCACTCTTCCTCCTGACTGCCATATTACTGATGCCAAGGGTAAGACTGCTGATCACACTATCATAAACAAAACCGAACCTGTGATTATCCAGATCCCCGATCGAATTAACTCAGTCGGAATTATAGACGGTCAACACCGGACATACGCCTACCATGAAGCGGTTGCGGATGATCCAGAAATTGCCAAGCTACGGAACAAGCAAACCTTCTGGTGACTGGAATTATCTATCCGGAAACCGCTGATGCTGATGAAAGAGAAAAATTCGAGGCCAAGCTCTTTCTTGAGATTAACTCGACGCAAACAAGCGCTAAGTCCAGCCTTAGACAGGCTATTGCGGCTATCCTGGAACCCTTTTCGGCAGAGTCTATTGCAACTAGGGTGTTGGAGTCCCTTGATCAAAGTGGGGGACCGCTTTCTTCGCAAATTGAGCGGTACTTCTTTGACAAGGACAAACTAAAAACAACTTCGATCGTAAGCTATGCACTCAAATCACTCGTCAAGACCGGTGGCACGGATTCGATTTTCTCTTTGTGGAAGCAACCAAAAAAAGGTAATATGGTTGCCGACAATGACTATGAGACGCTTAACGCATATGTAACTTTCTGCACTTCGCAAATAGATATATTTCTTGCTGCGGCGAAAGCCTCTGTCCAAAAGGACAGGTGGACGACAGATAAGTCGATAGACGGCCGAATGCTAAACACGACTACAATAAATAGCCTTCTGATTTGTCTACGACTTCTTATTGAAAACGGAAAGACAGGTGATTTTGACTACTATAAAGCCCGCCTGACTGACCTTGGTAAGTTCCCATTTAAACAATACCATTCGAGTCAATACAAACAGCTCGCTCTGAAGCTTTATGAGAAGCACTTTAAATAGGTGCACCGCTCTCAATCCCCCATCTTCAAGGCCTGGATAAAAGCCTCCTGCGGGATATCCACCTTGCCGAACTGGCGCATCCGCTTCTTGCCCTCTTTCTGCTTGTCGAGCAGCTTGCGCTTGCGCGAGACGTCGCCGCCGTAGCACTTGGCGGTGACATCCTTGCGCAGCGCCGAGATGGTCTCGCGGGCGATGACCTTGCCGCCGATCGCGGCCTGGATCGGGATCTTGAACAGATGGTGCGGGATCAGCTCCTTCAGCTTCTCGCACATCTGGCGGCCGCGCTTTTCCGCCGCCGTGCGGTGGACCAGCATCGACAGCGCGTCGACCGGCTCCTCGTTGACCAGGATCGACATCTTCACCAGGTCGCCTTCCTTGTAGTCGGTCAGATGATAGTCGAAGGAGGCGTAGCCCTTGGAGATCGATTTTAGGCGATCATAAAAATCGAAGACCACTTCGTTGAGCGGCAGATCATAGGTCAGCATGGCGCGCTTGCCGACATAGGACAGGTCGGCCTGGATGCCGCGCCTGTCCTGGCAGAGCTTTAGAATGCCGCCGAGATAGTCGTCGGGCGTCAAAATGGTGGCGCGTATCCACGGCTCCTCGATGGCCGAGATTTTCACCACATCGGGCATGTCGGCCGGATTGTGCAGTTCCTTGACCGTGCCGTCATTGAGAGCCAGGCGGTAGACGACGCTGGGCGCGGTGGCGATGAGGTCGAGGTTGAACTCGCGCTCCAGCCGCTCCTGGATGATTTCGAGATGCAGCAGGCCAAGGAAGCCGCAGCGATAGCCGAAGCCGAGCGCGGCACTGGTTTCCATTTCATAGGAGAAGGAGGCGTCGTTGAGGCGCAGCTTGCCGACCGCGGCGCGCAGATCCTCGAAATCGGCGGCGTCGACCGGGAACAGGCCGCAGAACACCACCGGCTGCGCCGGCTTGAAGCCGGGCAGGGCCTGCGCGGTGGCGCGCCTGTCCTCGGTGATGGTGTCGCCGACGCGGGTGTCGGCCACTTCCTTGATCGAGCCGGTGAAGAAGCCGAACTCGCCGGGGCCGAGCTCGTCGACATTGATGCGGGCAGGGGTGAAGACGCCGGTGCGCTCGACCAGATATTTGGCGCCGGTGCCCATCATGCGGATGGTCTGGCCCTTCTTCAGCACGCCGTCGATGATGCGCACCAGCACGATGACGCCGAGATAGGCGTCGTACCAGCTGTCGACCAGCATCGCCTTCAAGGGGGCGGCGACATCGCCCTCGCGCGGCGGCGGCAATTGGTGGACGATCGCTTCCAGCACATCGGGAATGCCCAAGCCCGTCTTGGCCGAGATCAGCACGGCGTTGGAGGCGTCGATGCCGATCACTTCCTCGACCTGCTCGCGGATGCGCTCGGGCTCGGCGGCCGGCAGGTCGACCTTGTTCAGCACCACGACGATCTCGTGGTTGTTGTCGATGGCCTGGTAGACATTGGCCAGCGTCTGCGCCTCGACGCCCTGGCTGGCGTCGACGACCAGCAGCGAGCCCTCGCAGGCGGCCAGCGACCGCGACACTTCATAGGCGAAGTCGACATGGCCGGGCGTGTCGATCAGGTTGAGGATATAGTCCTCGCCATTGTTGGCGCGGTATTTCAGCCGCACCGTCTGCGCCTTGATGGTGATGCCGCGCTCGCGCTCGATGTCCATCGAGTCCAGCACCTGCTCCTTCATGTCGCGCAGCTCCAGCCCGCCGGTGGACTGGATCAGCCGGTCGGCAAGCGTGGATTTGCCATGGTCGATATGGGCGACGATGGAGAAATTGCGGATGTGGTCGAGCGGGGTGGTCATGCGGCGGCCTTTAGCAGGGGCGGGTTGCAGGGG
>NZ_JBWLUZ010000029.1:0-62046 GCF_057784325.1 Mesorhizobium sp. CNPSo 4689 | reverse complement strand
AAATTGACGGTGGCAACCAGATAGCCTGCCTCATCGTAAACCTTGATAATCGAGCCCGATTGATCAGCGCCGGTCGAGGATCCTGCCGACAGGGCGGCATGGGCCATTTCGATTGCTCTCGGGCTGGCCAGGTCGGCGCTGGAAAGCTCCTGCTCCAATGTCGTGGTCTTGCCGAACTCTACGATCTCAAAGCGGAAATTGGGCATGGTGCACCTCCTGCTTCCAAGCAATGTCCAAGACGGCAGAGCGTTCCAAAGGAACGCTCTAACCTCCAGCCCGTTAGTCTCCAACAACGAGGAGATTCATACATGGCTACCAAACAAGGCAAGAAGGACAACCGCCTCTCTGACAAGGAGGCAATGCATTTAGCGGAAATCACAGACGTTTCGCCTCAGCAGGCTAAGGATCTTGCTGAAAAGCAGGGCAAGGCCAAAGCCGAGAAGGAAGCCAAGAACTTCAAGGCGGAGGGCTGACGTGGCGACAAGGATCGACACAGATCGAGACGCTAGAGCCAAACGGGTAGCCCAAGAGATAATCGACTTGGAGCGCAAGGCGCGCGAAGCTAAGACGGCCCGATTGCGCGAGGCGCGGATAGCTCAGGAAGCCGCAAATCCGCAACCTGCGGGGGAGCCGGATGCGAAACCCAAAGCGCCAAGGCCACCTGTGAATAGGAAGCCTCGCACAAGTGTCTGACACGGGCATTGGCCCCGCAATCCCCAACCACGGCTAACCGACGGCTTTTCAACCTTGCGCCGATGATCAGCGGAGGTGCGCCTCGCCACGCGCTGCGCCAAGGGGCCAACGATCCACCGGAGGGCGGGTTGTGGCGCGTTCACGGCGCAGGACGACAATCTGCGCCGGTTCTATCCTTCCTTAAGTTCAACACTGACCTGGCCGTCCGCCGCCACCGTGCAGGCGATGGTCGCCGAGCGCGGCTCGACGCCACCTTTGCGCAGGTAGTCGATCGCGACGAACAGCGTTGCAATCCGCACGCCGCCAGCGCGTCGGCGCACCGGCTCGGTCAGGCTGGTCTCGACGGCAACCGGATTGTATTGCGCGGCCCATTCTGCGATTGCCGAGTTGCAGCGGTTGACGGTCGACCGGTCGGCCAGCGAAATACCGTGGCTGACCGGCATCACCAGTTGCCGTTCGTCCAATTGCGGTAAGTCGGCCGCGGAGGCCAGACCGGGGAGAAAAAGCATGGCGGCGGTGAGCATCCTGATAGTGTGCATGGCTTGCGGTCTCCTTCCCTAGAGCGCGACAGGGCATTCTCGCTCGTCCGCCTATCAAGATTTCAGGACTCGTTTGTTGATTGCACCTTGCCGCGAACCATTCGGCCGATGAGGCATTGGTTAGCGAAATTCGCCGGCACGTTCACGATCAGCATCAACTACGGCCCAGGCTTCGGTCGGCTCCTGCACGACCATCAATTTCATATTAGATACTACTAATGGAGCAATTCGCAAGGAGTAGCCGTTCCGTCGGATGATGCTTTGTGCTGCCGTCGCCAGACTCGGCGCAGGGACCGACCGCAGCTGCTCTTGGTAATGCGCTATTCGATGCAGCCGGGGTGAGGTTCCGCCGCATCCCGTTCTCACCGAAGCGGATCCTCGCGGGCTTAAAGCGTGACTTGTGATCGCTCTGTTTGATTTGTCCGCGCTCACATGAGGCCAATTCGATGTTTCTGGGAATCCATCACGTCGCAATCATCTGCAGTGCCTACGAGGTCTCCAAGCAGTTCTACACGAACAACCTCGATTTCGTGGTTGTCGACGAAAATTGGCGCGCCGAAAGGCAATCTTGGAAGTGCGACCTGCGCCATGGACCTGTGCAGATCGAGTTGTTCAGTTTTCCAGCACCACCGAGCCGGCCCACCAGGCCCGAGGCATGCGGATTGCGACACTTAGCATTCTCGGTCGACTCGGTTGAGGCGACCGCCCGGTTACTTCGGGCGCGAGGCGTCGAAGTTGAGCCTATCCGAATCGATCCCCACACAGGACGTTCGTTTACTTTCATTGCGGACCCTGACGGACTCCCCATTGAGCTCTACGAGGATGGCGCCTGATAGTCGGAGATTACGACGAAAAAGAACGGCGAACCGGCCAAGCAGGTTCAAGGCTCATTCAGATACGCTAACACTTCACCCTCGGCGTTCCGAACGGCACGCCTGCCCCGAGGTCGGTGCTCCTATGTGCGGCGTCAAGATTGCGTTCGACAGTGCCGCGAGGCGCGCGGGGGACTTGCGGTTCCATCTCAAATACACAGAGCACCCAGCCAGGACCCTTAGGCGCAACTCAGCCGGTTCCAGCAGGTCTTCAGCAATTTCCGACGCGGAGCGGCGGCACTCACCGCGCGGCGGAACAGCGGCCCTTCTCGCGAGTTATTCCATTAGGAGTGACTAATATGAGATTCGTGGTCGTGCAGGAGCCGACCGACACTTGGGCCGTAATTGACACCATCGTGGACGTGCCGGCGGATTTCGCTAACCAATGCCTCATCGGTTTGACGCGCGATGGCGCTGAATGGTTCGCGGCAAGATGCAATCAAAAAATGTCGCGAAGCGTTCTGCGCAATCAGGACACGCCGCGACGCGTTGTGGATATTCCTGAAACCGTTCGTCGACAGGCCACATGATGACCGAAGAAGCGCTGGCAGCTGTTTTGGCAGTGAGGAACAAGGAAGCCCAGATCCTGGGTGTGTTCGATAGCACCAATAAAACCGATGCCACTCTTGACGTCCGCCGTCTGGGCGAGGCCGTCCAGTTTGTCGCCAATGCTCCGATCTTGGGCTACGATGTCCGTGCCGCAATGGTCGTATATGGCGACCTGGGGACTCCAACTCTTCGAGCCAGAGATTGCGAGCAGCTGTGGGCCAAATACGGAAAGGCCCTGCTCGCGTGTTAATGAGATCAGATCTTGGACGGGTTACCACCTGCCAAATGACCTTGTCGGCTGCCGGAATGTGCGCGCTGCAAACACGCGAGCGACAAACTTGCCAGGCATTCCGCGTATTGGGCTACTGAGGCCGCTCGTCGCCTGCGTTCGCCATTTCGTCCTTGAAGCTAACTTTTGTGTTTTTCTGCACCATGGAAGCGAGGTCCTCGGCATCCCAGTTGGTCAGCCTGATGCAGCCATGGGAGAAGGTCGTGCCGATCTTGCCAGGTTCGGGCGTGCCGTGAATTCCGTAGCTTTCGATGGAAAGGTCGATCCAGATCGATCCCACAGGATTGTTCGGCCCGGCGGCAATGGTGAAGGGCCGCTTGGACTTGACCCCCTTGAAAGCGAAGTCGGGATCGTAGTGATAGGTCGGGTTATGCACCACGCGTTTGATCTCCGCCTCGCCATTCGGCGCCGGCTTCTCGTCGCTGCCGATGGAAGCCGGGAAGACTGCGAGCCATTTTCCCGAGGGATCAAGCACGCGCACCAGGCGTGCGCCCTTGTCGACCTCGACGCCGGCAACGGCAGTAGGAGGATCGCCCCGACCAACATCCGGCACAAGCAACTTCGTGCCGACCTTCTTGAAGCGGGTGCCCGGATTGAGCCGTCTGAGCAATTGTTCGCTGACATGGAAGCGTTCCGCCAGCTTCTCCATCGCGTTGTGATAGCCGAGCCGCGGCAGGCGGGCCATCCTCTCCAGGCGCGCCGGAATACGCTTGGTAAAAGGTCCGCGCACATCTTTGCGCGTCAGCTCATAGGTGACCAGGACCGGGCTGCCGGAGGTTGCCATCAGCTTGTCCCAGGTCTCCAGAGTAAGCTTGCCATCGGATGGGAAACCGTTCGCCGCCTGAAAGGCCCGGACCGCTTTGGTGAAGTTCTCTGAAACGCGCCCGTCGATCAGGCCCGGCGAGAAGCGGGCGCGATCCAAAAGGATCTCTGCCTTCAGGAGGGCCGGGCTGAAGCCTTTCGGTTCTCCGGCGGCGAATTGGGCCTGATTGACGGTGGCTAGGTCCAGCTTGGCCGCCTCGGTCCCGGCGGAGGCGAGGACGAGCGCCGCGGCGATGAACAGAACGAGCCTAATCATCGATGTGACTCCATGGGAACCTGCTTCTATGACGCGGCAGGGCCCTATCTGGTTCCGTCCCTGGCAGCTGCAGGACAGAACCCACCAGGCGGGCATTCCCGATCCCAGGGCCGACTGAAATACGAGGGTTGTCTATCAGTTCATTTTTATGAACGTCACAATGTTGCAAAACATCACGTAAGATATTGAAATTATTGAATTCGACTAGAGTTCAATCCTCTCTCGCAGCACCAGTCTCTCATCGATCGTTCGACCAGATCTGCCGTTTCAGCTGCGGTCGTCGCCTATATGCGACAATTCCAGTCCGTCCCGGGATTGCGACAAACGCTCTTCCGCCGACCGGAACATGTCCTCGAAGGCGAGTTCGTGCTCGAACACGACACCGCCGACGCTGATCGCCAGCACAGCCTCCGCGCCCTTCGGCGCGAAATATACCTGTGCGACTCGCGCCCGGATGCGTTCGCCGATTTCCTTCGCATCCTGTTCGGTCGCGCCGGGCAGAAAGACGCCGAACATCGACGTGCCGATGCGACCGACCAGATCTTCCTTGCGCACCGACGATTGTATGGTCGAGGCGATGAGCCGCAGGGCTTCGTCACCCCATTCCAGGCCGAAGCGAAGATTGAGCGACCTGAGATGCTCCGGATGGATCACCAGGAAGGCGCCGGAACGCGGGCCGGTCTGCGCTGGCCTCGATGCCCGTCTTTCGACCAGCGACGTGAAGACAGGCCCGTTCAGGCAGCCGGTCAGCCTGTCATAGGTCGCCGAACGGTTGAGCTCCTGCCGGTAGCGGCGAAGCTCGATCTGCTTCCAGCCGATCACCAGGAAAAGCGGCAGGCCGATCGCCAGCGGCAGAATCGCTGCCGTGATCATGCTGCGCGCGAACGGCGTCAGCCCCTCGCTGAACAGAAGCAGATAGTTGAGGCCAAGCGAAAGGCCAAGACAGCCGGCGGTCCCCAGTAGGGTCAACCAAGCGACTTCTTTCCACGCATGGGCAGCGCTGGTCGTCATTGTTCTCGTCACCGGCCAATCTCCTGTCGGATGCGCTTGCATAAGGCCTGTGTGTTGCAATTTCGGTTTCGAGGAACCGTACAATTTGATGAATGGGCCAAATGACGTCCCTGCTCGAGCCAAAACATCAAACCGCGGTTACTCCGGGGGAAAGCTGCGCCGCAACGGTTAACAAAAGAAATATCCGGGGCTTCGCGGCCGGCCGACTATTGCGGCGGTCCGAATATGCCCATGCCGGCAGTCCTGGCCGTCGCCTCTGCCTTGCTGTAGATGCCGCCGGGCGCCGCCATGGCCCAGCCATTGGCCACCAGCCAGGCGCCGACATCCTGCTTGCCGAGCTTGCAGGGCGCGGCAATGGCGAAACGGTCGGTCTCCGGCGGCACGAAGCATTTCAGCGCCCGCCCGCGCAGCCAGGCATTGAAGGCCGCGCGGGCTCGCTGACCGCAAGGCCAGGCCGCCTCGCCAAACGAACAGCTTTGGTCCGGATCGACGCCGAGCGTGCCGCTAATGGCCACCGTCCTGCCCATCGCCTCGAAAGCGGCCGAGGAGGTGGCGATCGGACGGTAGAGCAGGGTCTCCCGCCAGTCGTCCGGCATCGGCGTTTCCGGCCATGACGCCAGACCGAGTTCGCCAAGCGGCAGGCGCGGCTCGATCCGCTCGATTGCCGATACTTCGAGCGGCGGCGGTGCAATGAGGTCCTGTGCGATCTTGCGTGCCGGCTGTTGTGGTCCTGTCTCCAGAGGAGATGCAACTGCTGCGATCGGCTGCTCGCCGTCGACAGCCTGTGCCGGCGCAAGATTGGGCCGGTCGACCGCGAGCAAGGCACCCGCCCAGATGATCAGTAAGGCCCCGGCCAGCAGCCCGACGGCCCCGAACGCGATCGCCAGGCTGGGCCTTTGCGCCGGACCCGCGCCGCTCATCGCCCTGCTCGCTTGGCTTCCCGCCGAAGCCGATATCGCCTGGGAAAACGGCATCGATCCTTCGCTGAACCCGTCCGCGCCGGCGATCCTCGCCGTCGGTGCAAGCATATCACAGGCTTTGGGGACCTGCCGCCGTTAAGCCTTGTGCAATCAATGCCGCCTATTCTGCGCCTCGGATCGTCGAGGATGATATGAAGCGCAAACCGGTACTGCTCTTTGCCTTCCCAGCCCTCATGCTGCTCATTCTGGCGGCGGAGCGAACGGCGACGTTCCTGCTTGGAACCTATCCGTCCAGTCCCGCAATGTGGCGGATCTGGCTTGAACTGCGTCCATTGGCAACGATGTTCTGGCAGCAGGTCGATCTCTATCTGGGTGGCTCGATCGTGCTTGACGCCGCCATGCTGGCCACCGCGTCCATTCTCTGCTGGATGGCCTGCCGGGCGAGGGGATCGGCCGCCTTCTTCCTGGCCAACCATGTCGCCCTGCTTTTCGCCGGCCTGATGATCGCCGTCAGCAGTCATTCGGAAACGGCGAGCACGATTGCCTCATTCACGGCGCCGAGAGGCCTTCAGTTCTCGCTGATGGTCGACTTCACCCTGAAGAACAGCCTGGTGCTGGCTCTCGGCGCTGCCGCATGCGCCTATTGCCATATCGCCTTCCTTAGCGAAGCCAGGGAGCGCACCGAAGCACGCGCGATCCGCATCCTGGCGCTGCAGCGAGATCTTTAGCGCTCTGCGCCAACCAGGCCGAGTGATCTAATTAATCTTCCGATAATAGACCTTGCCGTCCGCCTGCTGGATGCGCTGATAGGCGGGGTTCGGTGGCGGGGCAACAGCCGGGGTCCGCTTTCTCGGCGGGCGCGGCATCTCGATCGCATCCGGCTCCGCCATGTTTTCGGCAACGGCAGGGGCTTCCTCCGCCGTGCTTGTCGTGACCACCGTCGACTCGGGCGCGCTCGACATGCTCTCGTCGCTAGCGGCAACGGGCGGGTTCTGCTCAAGCCGGGCAACGTTGCGGTCGATTTCGTTGAAATCCGATTGCAACTGGCTGTCCAGTTTTTCGAACCGGCTCTGGAAGCCGTTGTTGATCGTATCGAGGCGGGCACCGATGCGCTGCTCGAACTGGCCGAGCTGCTCTAGCCGGGCTTCGACGACGCGCAAATCGTTCATGCCGCGGTAGAGATAGACCGCGGCCGTCAGGTTCACCAGCGTGACCAAAGCTGCACCCGCGACAACGACACCGATGGTGCCTTTGCGGCTTGGCTTGCCGGCGACGACTTCCTGCGCGCCGAGTTCGATGGCCGGCATGTCCGGGTCGCTGATCATAGTCATTCCACCACCACCTTTGCGCCCACCGCGACGCGCTTGAAGAGATCGATCACATCGGTGTTGGTAAGGCGAAAACAGCCCGATGTTCCGTCGAAGCCGACCCCTTTGGGATCGTTGGTGCCATGGATGCGGTAGAGCGTGTCGCGCCCGTCCCGGGAGAGGTAAAGGGCGCGAGCGCCAAGCGGATTATAGGGACCGGCCGGCACCATGGCCGGCAGCTCCGGCTGGCGGGCGCGCATTTCCTTGGGCGGCCGCCATTCGGGCCATTCCGTCTTGGCGCCGACCTTGACGGTTCCGGTCCAGCCGAAGCCGTCGCGGCCGACGCTGATCTGGTAGCGCAATGCCTGCCCCTGGCTGGTCACCAGGTAGAGCGCCTTCTCGTCCTTGCGGATGATGATCGTGCCGGCCTGCTCGCTGGTAGCGAAGGCGACCGTCTTGCGCAGGCTGGGGCCCATGGCCGGCAGCGGCGGGCGGTCCAGCAGCGCGGACCGGGCCTCGGCGAGATCGCAGGCCGACGCCAGTGCCAGGCCCATCATGCAGGCGCCGGTGAGCCCTTGCGCGAAGCGGCGGTTAGCGAGCGGCATCGTCCAGCCGTTCCTTGAACATCCGCTTCAGATCCTTGTTGAAGCGCGCCCGCCCGTCCACCTCCAAAGGCAGGATGGCACGGTTCAAGGCATCGGTCAAAAGCGCGTTGTCGAGCGCGACCGACTTGATGTGCGGCGCCTTGAAGATCTTTTCCAGTTCGCTGCGCGAGAAGTGGTTTCCGAACCATTTGCGCTTGTGCTTGTTGGCGACCAGCGTGATGCTGACCTTGTTGCCGCGCAATTCCCGGATCTTCTTGTAGAGCCGCTTGCCCTGGCGCAGCGAGGCGACGTTGAGCTCGAAGACGATGAAGATCTCGTCGCTCGTCGACAGCACCGAATTGTGCCAGGGCGTCTCGATGTTCGGCAGGTCGATGACGATGTCGTCGAACCGGTAGGCGACGAGGTCGAGCAGCCGGAACACGAAATCCGCGCCCTGCGGCTCGAACGGCAGTTGCGGCCGCTCGAAGGAATAGAGCGTCAGGCCGGACGGGCGCGACAGCTTGATGACGTCCATCAGCTCGACATCGAGCCTTTCCGGCATGCCGATGATGCCGGCGAGGTCAAACTGGTTGAACTGGTTGAGATAGGCGCCGCAATTGGCGCTCTGGAAATCGAGATCGACCAGGCAGGTCGAAGCCGCGCGCTCGGACGATTTCGATGCCAGGAATTCCGCCGCCGACAAAGCCAGCGTGGTGGCGCCGGCGCCGCCGCTGGCGCCGATGAAGGTGATGATGCGGCTCTTGGTTCCCTGGTTGCCGGTGTCGTGGAAGGTGACGGCGTTGAGCAGTTCCTTGGCGTCGAGCGGCTTGTGCAGCCAGTCGGATGCGTTCATGCGCACCAGCGCCCGCGTCTGCTCCGACGTCAGTTCGTCGGACACCGCGATCAGCGGCACGGTTGCCCATTTGGCGCGCGCCTCGACGATGCCCGGCTGGCCGAGCAGTTCGCCATGGCCAAAGTCGAGGATGACGATGCCGGGGCGCGTGTCGGCGGGCGGCCCCTTGAGGAAGTCGTCCGTATCGGAAATCCTGACATCGTAGATCGCCAGCGCCTCGAGCCGTGTGGCGACATCGCGCTTGAAATTTGGATCGGACGAGAACAGGGCGACCTGTTTGCGTTTTGTCGGAAGGACCTTGGTGTTGATTGCATTCATGACGCGGTACTCTTCAAATCTTCGCCCGTGACCGTACTCAGCATGGAGGGCATTGTGAGGTTTCCGTATCCGAGCAGCCCGCCCAGAAAGAAGAACTGGTAGGTCATGCCCTGCAGGCTGACGCTGATCGTCGGCACCGGTCCGCCCAGGCGGGTCTGGTAGCCGAGGCCGGTGGCCACGTAGGTGACGACGACATTGTTTCGACGCAGGCCAGGGAAGAAGTGACACATGCCAGGCCGCGTGGTGGGGCGCTGGGCTGCGGTGATTGTCGGACAGGTGTCGTCGTTGGTGACAGCCGTGTCTCCCCGGAATATGCGGCTGAAATTGTTGGCGTTGAATGTGCCGCCATTGCTGCAAGATCCGGTGGTGCCGGCGTAAGTGCAAACGAAAGGTCCATAGATGCCGGCAACGACCGGCGCGCCTGGCGTCGTTGTCGGTGCGGCTGTCGCAAGCGCGTCAGCAACGGGATCGGAAATGGACGCCAGCCGGGCGCCGACCTGCACGGCCTTGGTCGCCGCGTTCCATTGGTAGAAGGCATAGCCGAAATCGATGAAGCCGAGAGTCAAGCTGAGGAGCAGCGTCAACGCGATGGCCATTTCCACCATCGTCGTTCCGTCTTCCGATGTCACGAACCGCTTCAGCATGATCAAAACCGGATCAACCGCTCCTGATGACTGGCGTTGAGCGTGATCGGGCCGATGCCGAGCAGCGACAGCATGCCCACGCCGTTGTAAGTGAGGGTACCCGACGCCGTCACGACGCAGACTTGGGATGTCGTCGAGAGGTAGAGAACGACCCCGTTGACGTCGACCGTGTTGTAGCAAGTGGAAGTGTTGATGGTCACGTTTAAACCAGGAACGCGCTCAGTGCCCGTGTCAGCTACATTGCCGCGTTCGGCAATGTTTTCTGCAACGACGGCACAGTTAATTGTCAGGTTGGCTTGAGTGTAGATTTGGCTGTTGCAACGCGCGGCGAAACGCGCTCCATCGTCAAGGCCGGCTTCCATCAACAGCTTGTCATGGATGAGATTGCCGAACTCGAAAACGCCCGCCGACAAGAGCAGCATCAGCGGCGCAACCAACGCCATCTCGAGAAGCACGGTGCCGCGCTGGTCGAGGCAGAAGCGTTTGAAACAGCGGGACAACATTCTCGACATCGCCGTCACCGATAGAGCTGGGCTTCGTCGCGCAGGAAATTGTCGAGTGTACCCTGTCCCCCACGCCCGGTGATATCGACCAACTCGACCATGACAGACGCGTCATCAGACGGAGAAGATACCGGCTCGGTGAGGAAGAAACTGCCGAACGCCTCGACCGGCAGATTGGTGCTGTGGCCGGAAAGGTCATTTGTCTGCTCTAGCGCGTTGCAATTGAGGATCGCGCCATAGATCAGGCGCCGATCAACCGTTGTGACTGGTGGTTGGCATGAATTCGGCGGCGTTCCAACCTCGCCTCCGATCGAAGCAGTGCCGACAAGGCCAGCTGATATTTCGTACTTGTAGACCTGGTAACGCGTCGGGGTGGTCGTATTCCACGAAGATGGATACGTCGCGTTGCCAAAGTTCACCTGCCAGTAATTCCCGGTGCCGAGCAGCAAATAGTCGCCATCGCCCATTCGTCCGTTCATCCATGGCGTGGTTTGGTCGCGCGGAAGACCCTTGTTGCCGGCGCCGTTGAACGTCAACTGATTGTATTGGGGACATTGGCTTCCGCCGCCACCACCACCGCCGTTGCCGCCATTGCCGTTTCCGTTGCCATTCCCGTTACCGCCTCCAGATGAAGCACCCTTTCTGACATTGACGGCAGGACCATATTCAGGGCTGTTGAAATGACTGCCGCCTGCTCTGATGCCGAAGCGGACATTGAACGCATCCTGGACCGGGCCAGCATTCTGGCCTGTCTTGGTGGTGACCCCTTCAGCGGAGTAGCAACCAATGGGTCGCGATGTGGCGATTGTCTGCGCAAGTGCCTGCGCACCGTTGCCGACACCTTCCGGCGGTTCGAGAAAACCAAAGTTGCCCGGACCGGCTGCTGCCCCGTTGCCAACCTTGCGGAGTTCGATGAGGCGACGGTGTAGGGCAGGGTTTGAGACGGCCTGCTCAAGTGTGTATCCGCCTGCATTGTTCGTTCCGTTCGCGTCCAATTCATACGGGTTGCAGATGAAGACGGGAGTGAAATCACAGACGCCACTTGTGAAGCCTGCAACAGCGACGGCTCCGACAGGAAAGCTGTTGTCGGCCGTATTTCCTGAAAGGAAAGATACAGGGAAAATGGACGTGAAGCCTTGGGGCTGCGACGTTACCTGGATGAAGCGTGTCACGCTTGGCGAGACCGCATAGTTGGCTGATGTGATCGGGCTAGAGTCGTTTGCCGGTATGCTGGAGAGGAAACACCACGAGATCTGCCCTTTCGACCGGCACGCGGAATAGGTCGGGTCCACAGTGGCGGTTCCGTTGCCGGTGGACAGCGCTACGGTGCCTCCATTCGAGAACCTTGTGCTGTTTGAAACGAGACTGGTTAGGGCGTTCTCGGCGCGCGTCCATGCGTCGGATCGGCCGTTCAGTTCGGCAGCGCCGGCAAGTGCCAGTGCGTCGGTGCCTTTCTGCAGATCATTGTGAAGATTGTTGACCCGGCTCATGTCGATCGTCAGCAGCGAGAAGCCGATGATCGCCGGCAGCATGATGCTGACGAGGATAAGCGCCATACCCCTCTGATCGTGCCAGAACGCGCGAATAGTTCGCAACATGGCTTTACTCTTAGCTCCCCTGGCGCCAGGACCCCTCGTTTGCCTGGCACATGCAAAACCGCATCCTTCTGTTCAATTCGTGGTGTTGCCTACGTTGACTGTGATGCTCGGCGCTGGTGGTGGCGGAGGCGGAATCTTGTACCTCTGGGCGACACCGGCGGCGCGCGCACCGTCGCCATCGATGGTGGTGTTCTTCGAGTTCGGATTGAGCGGGTCGACCGTCTGCAGCAGTGAATTGAACTTCTGCGCATCGCCGGCAGCCAATGTCACCGTGTCGTAGTTGTTCAGATAGTCGGCGGCGCAGCCCGTCAGCGCGCCGGCGCTCAAGAGGAGGATCAGGACGCTATTTCTTGACATAGAGCATCTTGTCCTTCGATTTGAGGTCCAGCATGTGGCCATAGGGGCCGGTGACGCCTTCGCCGAGTTCATATTTGCGGATCATGTCCTTGTTCACCTCGAGCTGCCCGAGGATGAAGAACTCCGGATCGTTGGCCGGCCGCGTCTTGTCGAACGGTGTCGCCAGCTGCTCGCCGGGCTTCACCGGCCGCACGATATGCGGCGTGACGACGACGACCAGTTCGGTCTCTTCCTTCTGGTTGCTCGAATTCCGGAACAGCGTGCCAATAACGGGCACCTGGCCGAGCCAGGGCACCTGTCTCTGAAGCTTGGTGGTCTTGCTGGACAGAAGTCCGCCAACGGCGAAACTCTGGCCATCGCGCAGTTCGACGACGGTCGACAGCTTGCGGTTGGTGAAGATCGGGTCGCCGGCATTGGTGAAGCTGGTTAGATCGCTCACCTCAGGCGCCAGTTTCATATGGATCTTGTTGTCCTCCATCACCACAGGCGTGAACAGCAGATTGACGCCGAACTGCTTGAATTCGACCTGGACCTCGCCATCAGCGCCGATGCTGCGGATTGGGATTTCGCCGCCGGCGTTGAAGCTGGCCTGCTCGCCTGAAAGCGTTGTCAGATTGGGTTCGGCCAGCGTGCGCACCACGCCCTTGGCCTCAAGTGCCTCGATGATCAGATCGACCTTGATGTTGCTGTCGATGACGCGGGTGATCAGCGCGGCAAACGGATTGGTGTTCGACAGCAGGCCGGTGAGCAGGTCTCCCGGTCCCAGCACTATATTGTCTTCGTCGACGGTGGCGATGCCAGTTCCGGTGCGGGATGTGCCGCTGCCATTAGTGCTCCTGATCGACACGCCGAGGTCGCGGCCGGCATTGCGCTTGGCTTCGAGAATACGCACTTCCAGATTCACTTGCTGGCTGTCGTCGACGATCACGGAGTTGATGATGGCGTCGGGGCCATATTGCTGCGCCACCTCCATGATCGACGCCAGCGTCGCGCCGTCCTTGACGTGGCCGGCAAGCCGGACCTTGCCGTTGATCGAACCGATCTCGATGCGCGATTTGGGCGCCACCTGGCGGATCGCCTGCGCCATGTCGCTGACATCGACGCCGACCTCGACCTGGATCACGCCGAGCGAACGCTTGTCCTCGGAAAACAGGTTGACGGTGGTGGTGCCGGCGCTCTTGCCGATGACATAGAGCGTCTTGTCGGTCATCGGCTGGGCGTCGGCGATCTTCTCGTCGCCGACAACGATGTCGCCCAGCGTCGCGTTGACCTGGATCGTCACCGATTGCGACGTGGGGATGAAGACACGGTGGACGGTGGGGTTCGACACGTCGATGTTGCGGTCTGCAGCATGAGCCGCCATGCCCAGCGGCCCTAGCGCTGCAAAACAAGCGAGAGCGGCCACCGCCAGTCGTCCCCAGAACGCACGCATCTACGCTACCCCCCTTGCCGGCTGATTCGGACTCCGCCTATCCTAATATGCCGGTATTACTTTTGTCGCGGCACATCATAGGTTTCGAGTTTTATACCTCGAAAGACACCGACTGTCGCCCGCGCCGGTGGTTCCGGCTGCACATATTTGACCACTTCCTTTACAACTTCCTTTACCTGCGGCGCAGATGCCACAGCTGGGGCCGGCTTGACCTTGCTCAGATCGTCGAGCTTGCTTCCGACCCGATCCACGGCCTGCGTCAGGCCGGCCAACTTATCGTCGGCGCGTTTGCGCTCGGCTGCCGCCTCGGCTTCGGCTGCTGCCTGCTTGTCAAGCTCGGCCTGCCTTTTGGCGACATCGTCGGGCGTGTCGCCGGTAAGATCGGAAAGAGTTACGCGCTCGTTCGTTTCGCCCTTGCTGGCCGCCGCCTGGCGAAGCGCCAGCGAAAGCTGGCCCGCACCGGCGGCCAATGTCAGCTTCTGCGCATCCTTGGTGCTGACTTCGAGCGTCACCGACTTCACCACCGTCGGGCTGTCCTTGCTCTCATCGGCAACCTGGTCGATGGCGAGCACCTTTATGCTCTGCAATAGCACGTCGACAAAACTCTTGTCCGTGCCGGTGTTGTCGCGTGCATTTCGCGTTAGCAGCACATCGACCCGATCGCCGGGAAAGACAAATCCGGCGACGCCAAGCACGTCATTGACCCTTATGGAAACGGCTTTCATGCCTTCGCTCAGCACTGCCGATAGCGTGGCGCGCTGGCCTGGGCCGGTGATCTTGCTGGCGAGAACCGGCTCGTTGGCGCCGATCGTTTGCAGTGCCTGCTTCGTGCCTTCGCCGGCGAGCACTTCTTTTGTCGTCTTGAAAGCGCCGGTTGGTACTGCACCCGCCGGCCATGCGATCTCACGCAATTTGTCGGCCGACAACGTGTCGCCGAACTTCAGTGCCACCGCTGCCACCACAACTGTGTCGCGCTGGGCGCCGTTAGCCTCCGCCATCGCGCTGCGTTGGCCAGCCAGCCAGATGTTTACAAGTACGACCGCCAGAACGCCGAAGACGCCGGCGAGGATGATCATGATCAAAGTATTGGCGCGCATCGACCCAACCCCAAGCCCATTGTGCATTAGCATCGCCCGCCCTGGGCGACAGGTCCGGGCATCGCTGCCCGGACCTGAGATAGTTCAGATATTAGCTTCCGGTGCCTGCTGCCGCGTTACAGGTGCCGATACCGCTGCCGTTGAGCGCAGTGCACAGGCCTGTGAATCGGCCCGTAACCCAGCCGCCGATCGCGATAACCGTCAGGACGACGGCGACTGCGATGATGCCAAGAAGAATAGAATATTCGACCATGGCAGCGCCGTTATCGTCGTCGCGGAACTGCCGGGCCATCGTCATGAGCTTGTTCATGCCAATTTCTCCCTTTGGAGGTTTGAACCCGACGAGACAGAGCTAAGGATGAACCCCATACCCAGCATCCCCCGTCGACTTGATCTAAGTCCCACAAAAAAGCGATGTCAAATGGGATTAACAGTTCCTTAACCTTCGAATACCTGATCGGAAACCAGTTCAATTTCGACAAGGGATTGATTCGATTTGTTTTTCAAGCGTCCTTAACCATTCGTTCATAAATTCGCCCCACCTGTGGCGGAAGCACCATCATATTAGGGTATGTGCATAGTCCTTTATATGTAAGGGTTTACCGAGGTTCCGTGGCGACACATTCGCACGTTGCAGGGCGAAACGTTTCGTGAGGTTGGAGATGAGGTGTGCCCCTGCATACACAGTCTCAAAATAAAACGATTTTTTAGGGTCTCGTCTTAACTATGTTGTAAGTATTCGACCACCACAGTCGGGCTCGGCGCTTGTGCCTTGCGTGGTTAACGCTTAGTTTCTGACCTTGGGGATTCCAAGGGGACCAGGGCGATATGTTAGGCCGCTTCATCAAGGGACCGAATGAGCCGCGGGCATTGCAGCCAGCGCCGGCTGTTGTGGCGGCAAATGGAGCGGCAAATGGCCCGGCGGTCGAAGCCGAGCCGCAAGGCAACGATTTCCTGACGCTCAAGGTCGAGCTTCACCGCCACCTCATCGATCGCTTCAACCTGACCGCTCTTGAAAGCGCGTCCAAGGACGTGATTCTCAACG
Source organism: Mesorhizobium sp. CNPSo 4689 (assembly GCF_057784325.1). Classification (NCBI taxonomy): domain Bacteria; kingdom Pseudomonadati; phylum Pseudomonadota; class Alphaproteobacteria; order Hyphomicrobiales; family Phyllobacteriaceae; genus Mesorhizobium; species Mesorhizobium sp. CNPSo 4689. The sequence goes on along the minus strand of NZ_JBWLUZ010000029.1, from coordinate 46,357 downwards.
AGATCCGACCGATCGTGCGAGAGTTCGTTCGCGCTCGCGCCGTGCCGTTGAATGCGCGAGAACTCGACCAGCTGACCAGCGACACGGCCGACGAGATGCTCGGGCTGGGACCGATCGAACCGCTGCTCAAGGATGATTCTATCGCCGACATTTTGATCAACACCCACAACCGCGTCTTTATAGAGCGCCGCGGCGTGATCGAGGAAACCGCGATCCGTTTCCGCGACGAGGCGCACCTGCTGCGTATCATAAACAAGATCGTCTCGGCCATCGGCAGGCGCGTCGATGAATCCGCGCCTATGGTCGATGCCCGACTGGCAGACGGTTCGCGCGTCAACATCGCGGTGCGGCCCATCTCGGTCGACGGCCCGCTGGTGTCGATCCGCAAATTCTCCAAGCATCCTTATTCGCTCGAGCGCCTGATAGCATTTAACTCGATCCGCCCCCACATGGTCGATTTGTTGCGGATCGCCGTGCAGGCGCGCAAGTCGATCCTGGTTTCGGGTGGTACCGGCAGCGGCAAGACGACCTTGCTCAATGCACTGTCGAGCTACATTCCGTCCGCCGAGCGACTGATCACCATCGAGGATGCGGCGGAGCTGCAACTACAGCAGCCGCATGTCGGCCGGCTGGAGACGCGCCCGCCCAATGTCGAGGGCAAGGGCGAGGTTCGTCAGCGCGAACTGGTCAAGAATGCACTGCGCATGCGTCCCGACCGCATCATCGTCGGCGAGGTTCGCGGCGAGGAGGCCTTCGACATGCTGCAGGCCATGAACACCGGCCATGAAGGCTCGATGACCACCATCCATGCCAACACGCCGCGCGACGCACTATCGCGCCTGGAGCAGATGGTCGGCATGGCCGGCATGCCGATGACCCACGAATCCATCCGGGCGCAGATTGCGTCGGCCATCGACATCATCGTGCAGACGCAACGCCTCTCGGACGGCGGCAGGCGGGTCATCTCCATATCGGAACTGACCGGCATGGAGGGCAATGTCGTCCAGCTCCAGGAACTTTACCACTTCGTTCGCCGCGAAGTAACGCCGGAAGGCAAGATCATCGGTGATTTTCGCGCCACCGGCGTGCGCCCCCGCTTTGCCCAGGAAGCCATGACGCTCGGACATCAGTTCGCCCAGGACGCTTTCAACCCGCAGGTCCCACTCTAGATGCCGACCGGTCAGACACTGCTCTATTTCATCTATGTGTTGGCGGCCGCGTCGGTCATCCTCGCCGCTGAATCGCTCTATTTGTCCTATGCCGGCCGGCGCGTCAGAATTGGCACTGTAAATCGGCGCCTTAAGCGCCTGGCAGAGGAGGCACCCGCCGAGCAGACCCTGCAGGGTCTGTTGCGCGAGCGTGGATTGACAGATACGGGCGACTTTGTTTTTCGCGCCATTGGGTTGAACCGGCTCTACACGCAATCCGGCATCACTGGCAGTCCGCTGGCTTTCGCATCGATGTTCCTGCTTGCCGGGTTAGTGCTAGCTATGATCTTGCATTTGCTCTTCGGGTTTTCCGCTATCGCAGCGCTGATCATTTTTCTGCTGGTGGGCTTTGGGTTGCCGCTTCTTGTCCTTCGCCGTGCCCGCAGCAAGCGAATCCAGAAATTCGCCAGGCAACTTCCCGATGCACTCGACATGATCGTGCGTTCGCTGCGCGCCGGACATCCGGCTTCCGTGGCAATAAGCCTTGTCGCTCGTGAAATGCCTGATCCGCTCGGCACCGAATTCGGCATCGTCGCGGACGAAATCACTTTCGGCCTCAGCGTTGAAACTGCTGTGAAGAAACTTTCCCAGCGCGTCGGCTTCGAAGGCCTCCATCTGCTTTCGGTGTCGCTCTCGATCCAGTCCAAGACCGGTGGTAACCTTACGGAGATCCTTGCCAATCTCTCATCAGTGCTCCGCGAGCGCCAAAAGCTGCGATTGAAGATCAAGGCCCTTTCAGCCGAGGGTCGAATCTCGGCTTGGGTTATCTCCCTGTTCCCGGTTGTGATGTTCTTCATTCTACAGATCGCTGCTCCGTCCTACTACGGGACCGTCTGGAACAATCCAATCATCCTCCCCGCCTTCTTGATTTTCGGATCGTGGGCGCTGTTGGGCGACTTTATCATGTACCGAATGGTCAATTTCGATTTCTGACCGGAGCGAAGCATCAGCGTGTTCTCAAACCCTCAGGATATAGGTTTCCTTGTTACTATCGCCGTCTTCCTGGCTGCGGTTGCGCTGTTCCTGTTCGGTGCTCTTGTCCTCCTGCCGGCACTGCAGACTCGAAAGCTGGTCGCAAAAAGCCTCATGGCCGAGGGAATTGCCGACCGTCGTTCGCTCGCTGGTCAGGAGCAACTCGCCAAGATCGCTGCACAGAAGCCGATTGACGCCTATTTCCGCACAGTTGAGAAGGAGCGTGACGAACCAAATACGCTTGAAGCCAAACTGTTTCGTGCCGGCTTTTACCAGTCAGGTGCGCCCCTTATCTACACCCTGTCGCGCATGGCCGCCGTCGGCATTGGCTTTCTGGCTGCCTACGCGCTCCTTTCCCGGGTGCTGCCTCCGGAGTTACCCGGCTTCATTGCATTCACCGGCGCCGCCTTGTTCGGACTTGGATGTCTTGTTGTTCCGAGCATTGCGCTTGATCGGTTCGAGAAGGCGCAGATGCAGACCTATCGTCGCGGCTTTCCGGATTTCATGGATATGATGATCACCTGCGCCGACGCCGGCATGAGTCTGGAGGCGGCGGTCGAGCGCGTCAGTCAGGAATTGGGCGGGACCCACAAATGGCTTGGCATCCAGCTTTCGATCATGAACCTGCAATTACGTGCCGGAAAGCCGTTGCGCGAGGCGCTGCGCAGTCTGTCGGACCGCATTGGTCTCGATGAGGCGCGGGCTCTGGCAGTGTTGTTCAGGCAGTCGGAAGAACTCGGCACCAGTCTCACGGAGGCCTTGCGCGTCTATAGCGACGAAATGCGCAGCCAGAGAATTCTTAGCGCCGAGGAGCGTGCCAATGCGTTGCCGGTCAAAATGATGATTCCATTGGGGCTGTGCATTTTTCCGGTTGTCCTGATGATTCTCATGCTACCGGTAATCATCCGAATGAGGGGCATTTTCTTCTAGTTATTCAAATGCTTTGGTCCTAATGTGGCGTCGGGGAATCCCTAGGGGACTTATATATGAGATGGCAAAATGCGGCCGCAGCCGGCCTGTTGATCATGGCGATTGCCGGCTGCCAGACGGACGCCACCGACGGTGTCGTTCGCACCAACGAACCCTCCAAGGGCGACGTGACGGCTTTCGGCGATGCTTTCGACGGGCTGAAGACGGTCAGCGATGTCGAATACTATGCCTCGGACCTGGCTGTCGCCGAAGCCAAGAACCAGTTCCGCGCGGAAAATTACGGCAATGCCGGCGCCCTGTTCTACAAGGCGACGCAACTCGCACCCAATGACGGTGTTGCCTGGCTGGGCCTCGCCGCCTGCAGCGACCGCATCCATCGCTTCGACCTTGCCGACCGGGCCTATGGCCGGGCGTTCAAGCTGATTGGCGGGACACCGGAATATTACAACAATGTCGGCTATTCCTATCTGCTGCGCGGCAAGCTGCAGGACGCGCGCACCAACTTCCTCAAGGCCTACGAGCTGGCGCCCAAGGATCCGACGGTCGCCAACAATCTGAAGCTCCTAGCCTCCAGCGTGCAGAACGTCGAGCGGTAGAGCGCTCTATGCTGCTCGCCGCATCGCTGCTGCTGAAGGCGTTGGCGATCCCTCTGCTTGCGAGGATCGCCTGGCTCGACTTCACCACCCAGAAGATATCCAACAGCAACGTGCTGTTGCTGCTTTGCATGGGCGCGGGCTCGCTGCTGTTGGTGGCCGTTCAGTCCGGATCCTGGTGGGACATGGGGCTGAGCGCGCTTGCCGGCCTGCTGCTGTTTGTCGTGCTCTTCCCGTTTTGGGTCTTGCGCAAGGTCGGCGCCGGCGATGTCAAGCTGCTGGCGGTCATCCCGTTCCTGATCGGCGGCACCGGTCTCGTCGTGTTTTCTCTACTGCTGCTGGTCTTCGCCGTGGCCATGGCCGTGGTGGTGAAGAACCCGTTTCTGCTGCCGGCAGGCGCATTTCGCCTCTATGTCCAGCATATGGACCGCAAGGGCGTCGTGCCGTTCGGCGTGCCGATTGCGCTCGCGGCGATCTGTTCGATCGTATTCCTGATCTACGCCAGCGTGATGCTACTCACCAGCTCCGGGGTATTGCAGCAGCTTAGCTGAATCGACGGCCCTCAAAACCCCGACGTCGACTTCTCGACCAGCTTCAGCGCGCCCTTCTCAACCCGGTAGAACGGCATCGAGCGCTGGCTTGATCCGTCCGCCCGGAACCGGAACAGGCCCGTCGACCCGCGGAATCCGCTCGGGTTCTCCAGCACCTGCTTGCTGAAGCCGTCGGGGCCGACGGCGCTGGCGATGCCGGCGGTTAGCGCGACCATGTCATAGGCGTAGGCGACGTTGACGTCGGGCAGGTAGTTGTACGTCGTCTTGAAGCGGTCGGCGATCGGCCCGGTCTCGCCCTGGTCGAGGGTCGCGATATAAGCGCCTTCGAACAGCGGATCCATCGGGTGCTCCAGCCAGCGGTCGGTCCCGATGAGCGATGTCGTCTTGCTTGGAATGCCTTTCGATTTCAGTGCGGCTAGCATCGGCGACGGACTGGCGTCTCCGCTGGCGACGATGACGGCATCCGGGGCTTCCACCAGCGAGCCCATATCGGCAATCGCCTTGGCGCCGCCGTCGGCCAGCGAATAGGGCAGGGTGACGGCGAGCGAGGCGCCATAGATGCTGAGGCCGTTGGCGACCCGCTTTTCAACAGCGCCGGCATTGGCGCCCGACGCAACCAGAAGCACGAATTTCTTGGCGCCCTTGGTGGCGATGGCCGCGGCACCCGCTGCCGCGCTGTCGGCTTCGCTCAGCCGCACCGCGTAGACGCCGGGGCCGCCGGCGAAATTGTCAGCCAGCGCCAGCACCGGCGGCCGGTTCGAGCCCGACAGCTTGGCGATATTCTGCGCTGCCGGCAGTTCGCTCGGACCGATGACGACCTTCGATCCTGTCGTGATTGCCCTGACCGCCAGGTCCTTGGCGTAGCCCGAGTCGCCGCGCGTGTCCTCGACGGTCAGCGTGATGAGGTTGTTGCCGAGGTCGGTCATCGCCAGCCTGGCGGCGTCGAACATCTTGCGGCCGTCCTGTCCCGTGGTCCCCGGGGCCGACAGCGGCAAAAGCATGGTGATCTTCGTCGAGCCCGTGCCGAGCGACTGCGTCGCCTGCGGCGCGGTGGCGGCAGCGACGCCGGCCGGCGCTTTGGGCGCGGCGATCTGGGCCGGGTCGAGCACCTCGCTCACGCTGCCTTTCGACTGGCAGCCGGACAGGGTCGCCGCGAGCGCCAGCGCGATCGCCCCCAACTGCTTTTTCTTGGCTCTCATCGACTGCAGGCCGGTGTCCTGGCCTTTCCGGTCAGTTCATGTATTCGACCATGCGATCGTGAAAGCACTCGCATTTGTTGAGATAGTCTTCGTCGCGGTAGTTCGTCTTCAGATAGCCATAGGCCTTGCCGCAGGCGACCTTGGCCTCCGATGCCCAGACGAAGGCCGGGCGGGCCGAATGGATCCACTCCGAGCTGTTGGCGACGGCGACCGATTCGTCCATCAGCTTGACCACCTCGGCCTTGAGGTCGACGATGTTTTCGGTCAGCACCAGATTGGAGGTGCCCACGACACGGCAATAGTCGCCCGTCGGTCCGTCGATGATGTCGGCGGCAAAGCCCGTCGATCCGGCCAGCAACAGCGCGGCGGTGGAAACCAGTAGTCTTGCAGAACGCTTCATCATGAATGCCCCTCCATATCCCAAATATATAACCCTGCTAATACATAGCACGGTCCAATGGCTTAGCGCCACGCCGTTAGACCAGATTTGCCGTGGTCGTGTGCGTGGTTGTTCCGTCGTCGTAAAGCAGCGTGATCGTGTTGGCCGCAGGCAGGTTCTGCAGCGTCGCGACGTCGACGAAATTGGCGCCGTTGGCGGTGCCGTCGGCATCGACGCTGAGCGTGCCCGTTCCCGCATTGTAGTTCACGAAGTCGCCGACATTGGCGCCGCCGGGAGCCGTGTCGAACAAGGCCGACAGGTCGATCTTGTCGCCGTGCCCGCCAAGACCGCTGTAATCGACAATGAGATCCTTGATGTCCAGGCCGTCGAGCTTGAATGTGTCGGCTCCCGCGCCGCCGGTCATGGTATCCTGGCCGAGACCTCCGATGAGCAGGTCGTTGCCGTCGCCGCCGTTCAGAGTATCGGCTCCGGCAAACCCTTGCAGGATATCGTTGCCGCCATTGCCGGTCAGCGTGTCGCCATTGGCTGTGCCCTGCATGGTCTCGGCATCCGCCGTGCCGGTATAGGTAACACCGTTGACAACGTGAACGTCCAGTTGCTGTGCCGGTGACGTATCGCCGTCCGCGTCTTTCACGGTGACGTTGAAGGTCAGATCGGCATTCTGGGCTGTCGTCGTGGTGCTGACCAGGCCGATATCGGAGATCTTGAACCCAAGATCATTGGTATCGGAGCTCAGGTTTTGGGTTGTGGTGCTCGCCCCGCCGGCACCGATGGCGCCGTTGAGATTGATGGCCGTGCCGGTGATGCCTTCATCGGTCGGTGTGACTTGTGCGCCCACCAGCACGTAGTGCTGACCGGCAGCGTTGTAATCGTTCGATTCGATGATCAGCAGGCCGTCATTGTTGTCGAGCGTTACGCTGGAGTAAATGCCCGGACCAGGGCCCGCGCCTCTGAAGATGTCGCCGTTCTCGACATACATTGCCTTGGTTGTATAGGTGCCGGCAACCGTGTCGTAGAGTTTCAGGATGACGATGAAGTCTTCGGAGTTCCCGATGCCATCGAATTTCAGGAACATCGAACCGACCTGGGCATCGGGCGCCAGGCCCGTAAATCCAGTGGGGTTCGTGGTGAAGAAGTCCATGTCAATGACTTCTCCCTTGCCCATCGTATCGCCGGCAACGCCATTAGCTATTCCGGAGATGGACACGAATGCCGAACTCTGGGTGAGCAGTTCTCCGTTCACATAGGTAAGCGTACTGCCGTCAATCGAACCCGATTGCAGGTTGTTGGCATCAGTGCCGGCACCCTGTTCCGCATAGCCGGTGAACTGGATGAACAGGTTTGTATTGACCTGGGCCACCGCCACATCCGGCTGGGTGTTGTCAACCGTCGAGGATCCCGGCTGATAGCCGACGATGGAAGACGAATTGCTCACTGTGCTGATCGTTACCGCGGAGATCGGGTCGGCCAAGTCCACGGTGTAAGTTCCCGCCACCTTGTCGAAACTGATGGTGCCCGTTTCCTGGGTGGCCACTCCACCCGTGAGATAGCTGAAGCTGAGGTTGAAGACAGCCACTGTTGACGTCTCGGACGCCCAGGTTACGGTCGGCGACGTGATCGCGTTTCCTGCCACGGTGCCGGCCAATGTGATGGCGGCAAAGTCAGAATTCAGGCTGCTGTACGTCGTGCGTCCGTCAGCACCGATGGAGTAGTCGAACACACCGGTGCCGCTGACGGTCCCGCTGTTGGCGAAATAGAGATCCGTCTTGTCGAGAACCGTCGGGCCATCGTCATCGAAGGTGACCTGGTTCGACACATCGGCCGTGTTGCTGGTCGCCGTGTCGTTGTCGCCGTCCTTCACCGTAACCGTCACGCCGAGGCTGCCGCTGGCAAGCGCCAGCGTCTCGTCGTAACTGTTGAAGCCGTTGCCGGCCGTCGCTTCGGCCGGATGATCCAGCGACAGATACTGCTCGACCGTAACCGCGCCTGTTGCCGCATTGATCGAGATCGCAAACGCCGCCTGGCCATTGAACGTGCCGCCGGACACAACGCCGACAACCACGCCGTTGACCAGTTGCAGGTTGATCGCCGAGCCGTCCGTCAGCGTCAGGCCGGAGCTGGCGTTCATTACCGTCAATGCGTAGACCGTGCTCGCAGAAGCCGCGGGACCATCCGCGCCGAACAGCGCGCTTACAGTCACCAGCGCTCCTACGCTGGTCGCTGTCGAGATATAACCCGAACCCGACACATCGGGATCGTCGCCCTTCACGATTGCGCCCGTGTTGATCGTGGCAACGCCGCTCGAGGTCGCCGTCTCGTCGAGCGCGGCCTTCACCGCCGACGCCGCTGTCACCGACACTGACGGAATGTGGTCGTCGAAGCCGATGTTGCCGCCGAGATCGGCACTCACGGTGCTGGTCGCCGTGTCGTTGTCGCCGTCCGTCACCGTTGCTGTCGCCGACAGCGTCACCTTGCCGGCGGCAAGGTCGATATGGGCGTTGTCGTTGGTCGCATCGACGTCCTCAGGCAGATGGTCGATCTGCTGGGACTGCGTCAGCGTCACCGTGCCGGCCGCATCGACGGCGATCCTGAAGATCTCGCCATGCGACACCGTCGAGCCGACCACGTCATTGCCCACCTTGGTCAGCGTGATCGCCTCGCCCTGGCTGGTCAGGCCCGAAGCCGCATCGGCGACCGTCAGCGTGTAGCCGCTGATCACCGTCGTGCCGGCGCCATCCGCGCCATAGCTCGGCGTCACCGCCGCCAGGAAGGCGGCCGCGAAGCTCGCATTCGCCGTGTCGGAGGCGGCCCCGATCGTCTGGGCATCCTGCGTCACCAGCGTCAGGCCGCCATCCGCAACCGTGCCGACCGTCAGCGACGGCGCATCGTCGTTGAAGGTGATGGTCAGTGTGCCGGATGCCGTCGAGCCGTCGGCGTCGGTGATCACATAGCCGAGATCGGCCGTTGCATTGTCTTCATTGTTCGGGCCGCCCGTATGCAGCACGTTGTCGGTCAGCGTCACCGTGTAGGCACCGGTCGCCGGATCGGTGACATGGACCGAGAACAGGTCGCCGCGCGGGCCTGTCGCCGTCAGCGTGTTGTTGAGGGAGTTCCAGCTATAGGTGACGTTCTCCTGGCCGACCGTGCCGCCGGTGCCGTTGAGCGTCGCGAACGAGAAGCCGTTGGCGCCGGCGCCGTCGCCGCCGAGACTGCCGCCGAGCGTACCCGAGAACGAGGCTTCGTTGTTGTCGCCATCGGTGTTCGGAACCGCGATGTCGCCCGTCGTGCTCGCCGGATTGCCGCCGGCAAGCGCGTCATCGTCGACAGAGGCGGCCGCTGAGCCGCTCGTTGGCGTATTGGCGTCGGTCACCGCAAAGCTGATGCCGGCCGTTGCGGTATCGCCGTCGCCGTCCGTCACCGTGTAGGTCGCCGATGCCGCGCCCGTGCCGGCAACCGGACTGTTGGCCGTGAACGAGTAGCTGCCGTCGGCCTTGACCTTGATGAAGCCATCGCCGATGTCGATCGCCTGCGAGTAGTTGCTGTCAGCCGGATTGAACACCAGCGCCGTGCCGTCGATATGCGTCACCGTGGCGCCGTCGGCGCCGGCGACGAAATCCAGCGTGCCGGTCAGCGTCGTGCCTTCGGCAACGTTCTGCGAAGCTTCCGCGCTTGCGGTGGGAGCATCGTCATTGAAGGTAACCGTCAACGTGCCCGATGCGGTCGAGCCGTCGGCATCGGTGATGACGTAGCCCAGGTCGGCCGTCGCGTTGTTTTCGTCATTGGGACCCTGTGCCTGCAGCACGTTGTCGAGCAGCGTCACCGTGTAGGCGCCGGTCGCCGGATCGGTCACATGAACCGAGAACAGGTCGCCGCGCGGGCCTGTCGCCGTCAGCGTATTGTTGAGGGAGTTCCAGCTGTAGGTGACGTTCTCCTGGCCAACCGTGCCATTGGTGCCGTCCAGCGCTGCAAATGAGAAGCCGCCGGCGCCGTCGCCGCCGAGACTGCCGCCGAGACTGCCGGAGAAAGTTGCTTCGCTGTTGTCGCCATCGGTGTTCGGAACCGCGATGTCGCCCGTCGTGCTTGCCGCATTGCCGCCGGCAAGCGCGTCGTCGTCGACAGAGGCCGCCGCCGTGCCGGTTGTCGGATGGTTGGCATCCGTCACCGCAAAGCTGATGCCAGCCGTCGCCGTGTCGCCGTCGCCGTCGGTCACCGTGTAGGTCGCCGATGCGGCACCCGTGCCGATGACCGGATTGTCGGCGGTGAACGAGTAGCTGCCGTCGGCCTTGACCTTGATCGAACCATCGCCGATGTCGATCACCTGGGAGTAGCCGTCGCCCCCGAAGATAAGTGCCGTGCCGTCGATATGCGTCACCGTGGCGCCGTCGGCGCCGGCGACGAAGTCCAGTGTGCCGGTGATCGTCGCGCCCTCGGCGACGTTCTGCGAGGCTTCCGCACTTGCCGTCGGCACATCGTCGACGATGTTGACGACGAGCGTGCCGTTGACGCTCTGGCCGTCCTGGTCGGTCAGCGTTACGGTTAAGTTTTCGAACAGGCTGTTCTGGTCGAGGGCGTGGGCATGCGCCTCATTGTCGTTGAGCGTGTAGGTGTAGCTCACTTCGCCTGTAGCTTGATTGTAGGCCGTCACCGACAGCGTGTTGCCGAGCGCGGTCGTGAACGAGCCGGCGGTGAACGCCCCATTGGTGATGAAGTTGTGGCCCTCGATTGCCAGCGCGGCGATGCCGTCCGGTGAGGAGATCGTGAAGGTGCCCGCACCGGTCTCGGCCGTGCTTGCCGGATTGGAGCCGGGTCCGCCCGGCGTGCCGACATTCAATGCCTCTTCATCCACCGTCACGTCGCCGCCACCGGCTTCCGGCGTCAGGTCGGTGATCACAGGCGGTGAGTTGCCGATCGAGATGGTCAGCGTGGTGTGCGAGGTGTCGCCGTCGCCGTCCTTGATCGTATAGGTGAAGACGTCATTGACGCCGCCGGCGGTGCCGGCGTCGCGAACATAGGAGTAGGTGCCGTCGGCATTGAGCGTCAGCTTGCCGTAAGTGCCCTGGATCTGCACGCCGAGCGTGGCGGCATTGTCGACATCGGTATTGGTGTTGCCGGCGGCAACGCCAACCACGGCCGCGCCATCGGCGCCCTCGGTATCGGCATTGCCGTCCGTTGCGTTGGCGTCGGCGCCATCGGTTCCGCCGGCCAGCACATTGCCGGTCGCCGGGCCGAACTGGCCGGCCGCGATGCTGTCGATGTCGGCGACCGCCGTCGGCACGTCGTCGATGATGGCGACGGCAAAAGTGGTGCTGGCCGTATCGCCGTCGACATCCGTAACCGTGATGCTGAAATTGTCCGGAACCGTGTCGTTGGGGTCGAACCCGTTCGTGTGCTCGGGATGGGTGACCGACTCGGTGACCGTGTAATTGTATTCGATGGCACCGGTGCCCGGATCGAAGGAGACGATCGTGATGTAGCCGAACTGCCCCGGGATCTGCTGCCCGACGCCGCTCACGGTGACGCCGTTGATGACGATCGAGCCGATACCGTCCGGTGCGTCGATGTTGATCGTTCCGATGCTGGAGGTTTCCGCGTCGCTCGGCGCGTCGCTACCTGGCGATTGGGCCGGGCCTCCGTCCAGGCCGGTTTCGCTGGCCGCCTCGTCCGGGGCGAGCAATGACGTGGCCACCACGGAAACTTGCCTGTCCACAATAGACGGGAAGAGCTCGCGCCGGTCCAATTGCCCAAACTGCAGGGCAGTCGGAGGCAGCAATGCCGAGAGGTCGAACCCGTCGCCGATGCCGCCGGGGGGAACCGAGAAGTTTCCGCCGGCGCTGTCCGGGCCGTTGCCAGGTCCCGCCGAGATCGAGCCATCGGCGCCGAAGGCGACATCGACATGGCTTGCTTCCAGCGCTGCGATCAAGGCAACGCGCGGCACCTCGACATCGCCGAGGATGAAGGTCGGCACGTTCAGGGCGCCGTCCTTGATGACGATCGCCGACCCGTCGGGCTGTTCGAGCACCAGATTGCGGCCGTCGACACGGATGTTGTCGATCGAGACATTGGCTGGAAGCCTCACCACGTTGCTGGCGTCGGCGACATAGTCATGCGGCGCAGGCGCTGCCGGCGCGTTTGCCGCCGCAGCAGGTGCGCCTTCCACTGGTGGATTTGCCGCCGCTGCCGCGGGCGCTTGCGGCTGCACGGGTGCGCCGCTGCCTACATCGACCGGAACCGAATCGGCTGCTGCCGGAGCTGGCTGCCCGGTCGCTGCCTGGGCGACCTGCATCTCTGCCGGTGCCGTCGTGCCGTTGTGTTCGCTGGAAGCCGAATGCTCGTTCCAGGAGCCCGAAAAATTGTCCAACTCGATATTGGTGGTCATCTCTGAAACCCCTCCGGTATTTCCCGGAAAGAGACAGGGGTGGCCTCTCCTTTGCAACAGTCCTTCAATCTATTTCATATATTGGAATATACAGGCATGAGCATTTTTTACGCATGGTAAACCGCTGCCATATAGCCAGCTATATCTTGCCTTCCGTGAGCCCTTTTCGGCGGCCGGCGGGCTGCAGCCGTCTGGTCAATATAAGTATAAATTAAATTAGAATTTTAAATAAAGTAGATAAAACCAATTGCTGGAAACTTATCCACCTTCCTTTCCAATAATTTGAGGCGAGACTGGTAGCGTCCACAGTCAAAGGTGGGCGTTATGACAATAAAAAAAGCTTCTCCGGCATCAGCCCCGTTTAGGATTCTCCTGCTGGCGATCGGCCTTGCGGGCGTGCCGCATTCGTCGTTGGCGAGCGCCATGTCGGGTGATTCGGTGCCTGCCGGTGCGCTGCTCGAAAGGCTCCAGGCGCCGTCCAGCCTGGGCGGCGTTTCGTTGGCGAGGCCTCAGCCCTGGCAGCCTGCCGCGCCCTACCGCGTCGGCTCCGTCTCCGGCAGTTACGCTCCTGCCGAGGCGGATGGCGCAAACACCTCTTCGATAGCGGAAGCCAATACCGGCATCGACCCGATGCAGACGGCGGCGATCATCCCGGGCGTGTTCGGGTCGGTTGCCCTTTCGATGCGCAACTTCCCGGTCGCGGCCCGCTGGGCGCCTGTCTACAAGGCGATCGTCGGCTGTTCGGCGGGCAGTGCGTGCGAGCGCAAGAACGCAGCGTTCGTCGCGATGGTGGACGCGGCCAAGGCCAAGGGGTTCAGCGACAAGCTGGCCTTTGTCAACACCAGCATCAATCGCCTGATCGCCTACCGCAAGGACAGCGCCGTCTACGGCAAGCTGGACTATTGGGCGAAACCTTCGGAAATCCTCGAGCGGCGCGCCGGCGACTGCGAGGATTTCGCCATCCTCAAGATGACGGCGCTGCTGCAGGCGGGCATTCCGGCGCAGAGCATGTCGCTCGTTGTCCTTCAGGATCGCAAGAGGAAGTTCTTTCACGCTGTGCTGTCGGTGAGCACGGCCAGCGGCGCCTTCATTCTCGACAGTCTTGGCAATGCCGTCCGGCGCGACAGCGATCTCCCCGACTATGTTCCGCTCTATTCCTTCAGCATGGATCGGGCCTGGATCCATGGCTCCAGAACCGGTGGCGCCGAGATGGCCGACATCAAGGGTGGTTTCACGACGATCGCCCCCGGCGAAGGCTTGCAGCCGGATATGGTTTTCGCGGACACGATTTCGACCCCCCTCGGCCCGCAGTGAACTGCGCACTATTTAGCGGCTAGCCGTTGAAGACGAACGCCATCAACAATTCAGGTTCGGCCACCGGCGCGCGCACCGCGCTCAGCTGACCCCGGTAGCGGCGTTCGCCGGCGCCGATGACGAAACCGGTGGCGACCGGCGTCTCGCCATTGGTCTCGAGCCGCGCGAATATGTCGGCCACATTGAGGTCGAGCGCCAGCTTGAGGTCGTGACGCGCATCGTCGTTTGGTGCTGTCGGCAGCTGCCGCTTGACCAACTGCTGGAACGGCGCGTTGAACGTCAGGATCTTCTTCGACGATGACAGCGCGAAGGCAGGCGAGGGACAGGCGACCAGAATGGCGTTGATCGTCCTGATCGAGGCGAGCTTTCGCAGCATCAGATTTTCTTCCGCCATGCCGCGCATGCAGGCGACCCGGATCGCCGACGTCAGGTTCCCCTGATCGGCATGGCTTTCGGCGATCTCGTCGACCAGCATGCCGATCGTGCATTTCCGGGCTTCGGCCATCTGCTTGAGCGACGCCCAGAACGCGCGTTCCAGGCGAATGCCGCGGCGTATGCCGCCTCGTGCGACGACCCGGAACTCCGGGCCGAAATCATCGGCCGCAAGCGGCAGCATCAGCCGCTCGCCTTGGGTGGCGGGAAGGGCGGAGCTATCGTTCACTCATGGCCTCCTGGCGCGCTTTGTTGATCGGCTTCAGCAGGTAGTTCAGGATCGTCTTGCGCCCGGTCTTGATGTCGACCGAGCAGATCATGCCCGGGATGATCGAATAGGCCTTGCCGTCCCTTTCCAGCGTCGACGTGTCCGTCGCGACGCGCACCTGGTAGTAGGGTTCGCCCGTCTTCTGGTCGACCAGGCTGTCGGCGGTGATGTTCGAGACCTTGCCTTCGATGCCGCCGAAGATCGAGAAGTCGTAGGCGGTGACCTTGATCAGCGCATCCTGGTTCTCACGAATGAAGGCGACATCGCGTGGCGAAACCCGCGCTTCGACCAAAAGGGTCTCGGAGGTGGGCACGATGCCGGCCACGACGGCGCCGGGCTGCACGAAGGCGCCGACCGTGTTCAACTCCATCGTGTTGACGATGCCGTCCACCGGCGAACGGATGTCGGTGCGCGCGACCTTGTCGGTGGCACCGCGAATGGTCTCGTCCACCACCGAAAGCTCGGCCAGCGCCTGGGTCAGGTCGTCCAGCGCTTCCTGTTGCAGCTGGAGACCGAGCTCGTCGACCTGCAGCTGCGCTTCGGTGATGGCACCCTTGGCCTTCTTTATGGTCTCGCCGGCCAGGTTCAGCTGGCCATTGAGCTCAGCCTGCTGCCCATCGACGCGGATCTGCTCGGTCCTGGCCATCAGGCCTTTTTTGACCATCGCTTCGACCAGCTTTGCCTCCTGGTCGCTAATCACCAGGTTCTTGGTCAGGCGGTCGGCATTGGCGGTTGCTTCGTCCAGTTCCTTCTCGCGCTGGTCGAGGCGCGATTTGAGCACCGACAGCTTGATATCGAAATTCTGGCGCCGGGCGATGAGCAGTTTCTGCTCGTTGTCGCAGATCTCCGGTGCGACCGACTGGATTTCCTCCGGGCACGGAAAGGGGCCGGAAAGGCTGCCGGCCTGCTCGAATTTGAGCCTCGCGATGCGCACCTGCAATGCGCGCGCCTTGGCCTGCTGTTCGCCGAGGCTGGAGGTGTTGACCGTGTTGTCGAGCCGGATGATGAGGTCGTTCTTCTTGACCACCTGGCCGATCCTCACCGCGATTTCCTGAACCACGCCGGCCTCGCTGGCCTGGATGATCTGGGTCTTGGATGCGGGTATGACCTTGCCGTCGCCGCGCGCGATTTCATCGACTTCGGCGAACGACGCCCAGCCTACGAACGAGACGAACAGCGCCCCGATGATGAATATGGACGCCGACGCAAACAGCGGTGGGCGGTCTTCCCTTGCAAGCATTTCCCACGTCCCATTATATTGAAATGGTTCAATATAATCCGTTTTGTCAGGCGCTGTTCTTCTGCAGCGCCTGTATGACTTGTTCCTTCGGCCCGTCGGCGACGATCCGGCCTTGATCGATGACGATGAGGCGATCGGCGAGTTCGAGCATGCTGAAGCGGTGGGTCGAGACGATCAGCGTCGTGTTCCGCTCGAAAGCCACCTTGAGCTGCCTGATCAACTGCCGTTCCGAGGCAAGGTCCATCGACCCCGACGGCTCATCCAGAAAAACGATCTTCGGCTTGGTCAAAAGCAGCCGCGCGATCGCCACTGCCTGCCTCTGGCCGCCCGAGAGATTGGTGCCGCGCTCGCCGACATTCATGTCGTAGCCACGTGGGTGACGGGAGACGAATTCGTCGACGCCGGCAGCCTTCGCGGCGTCGATGATCTCCTCGTCGGAGGCTTCCGGGGCCGCCATCAGGAGGTTCTCCTTGATGGTGCCTGAAAACAGATCGCCGGCCTGGGCAACGATCCCGACTGCGGCGCGAACCTCCGAAGGGTGATATTGGCGAATGTCGATGCCGTCGAGCAGCAGTTCTCCCGAGGTCGGCAGGAAAAGCCTGCCGATCAGCCGCCCCATCGTTGTCTTGCCGGATCCGATGCGACCGATGATGCCCACCCGCTCGCCCGGTTTGACGGAGATGTTCAGCCCGCTCAGAACCTCGTTCTCCGAACCCGGATAGACAAAGCCGACATTCTTGAAGACCATCGCGCCGTTGCGGATCGGACGGTTGACGAAGCCGACCGTATCCGGCCGGTCCTCCGGTTGAGACATGATCGCGTTGACTATTCGCAGCGACAGCATGGCCTGGCGGAACCTGGACAGCGTGATGGCGATCTGGCCAAGCGGCGCCACCGCCCGGCTGGCCAGCATGACAGTGCCGATGATCGCGCCCGTCGACACATAGCCCGCGGAAAAGGCGTAGGCGCCGGCCACGACCAGCGCGACGGTCACCAACTGCTGGATGGATCCGGTGATGTTGCCGGCGGCGGCCGAAAGCTGCTTGATCTTTTCCGACGTGTTGGCAGCATTCTTGGAGTGCTCGCCCCATTTGCGCAGCAGATAGGCCTCGGCGCGCAGCGACTTGATCGTCTCCAGGGTCGAAATGGATTCGACCAACAGGGCTTGGCGCTGCGCGGCTTCGTTCATCGAGGCGGCGACACGCTTGCCGATACGGCGCTGCGTGATCAGGCCGACGATGACTGAAATCACAAAGGCCAGCGCCGGTATGATCACCAGCCAGCCACCTATCGCATAGATGACCAGCAGGAAGATGAAGACGAAGACCGTATCGATGAAGACGCTGATGGTGTTGGAGGTGAAGAACTCTCGCACGAACTCGTATTGGGTCACCCGGTTTGCGTATTCACCCGTCGAACTGGGCCGCGCCGACAGTGACGAATTGAGCACTTTCTCGAACAGCAGATACGAAATCCGCAGATCCGCCTTGCGCCCGGCATAGTCGATGAGCGAGGCGCGGGCCGTCTTCAAAAGCAGATCGAACACAATGACGGCGCCGATCCCGACCGCCAGGACCCAGAGCGTCGCGACCGCTTTGTTCGGCAGGATCCGGTCATAGACGTTCATGGTGAAGATCGGCGAGGCGATGGCGAGCAGGTTGATGAAGACCGCCGACAGCACGACCTTCGAATAGGTGCGCCAGAACGCGCCCATGGTTCCGGTCAGCCAGTGCCGTCTTTCGATCTTCGCCGCCGAGCCGACCTTCATCGCCTCGGTGGTGTTGGCATAGGTGATCGAGAAAGAGGCGCCGCCGCTGATATAGCTTTCGACCAGCTCGGATTTGCCGATCGTGGTGCGGCCGTTCTCCTGGGGAGCGGTCAGATAGTCGCCGCCTTCGATTTCCGCGAGCAGGGCGACCGGCAGCTGGCTGGCGCGAAAGACGATGGCCGGAAGGTCGAAGCGACCGCGCACGAAATCGCGGTGGTTGAATTCCGCGACCTCCAGGCCGATGCGCTCGGCCAGATGCCTGATGTCGCCGGCCTCGATGCGCGTCTCCGCGATCGGAACGCCGGCGAACAGCACGGTCTCCGCGCTCGGCCTGCCGAGATAGGCGGCAACGGCCGAAAAGCAGGCCTTGAAGGCCTCTTTGGGCGACAGGATATTGGGCTGCTGGTTCACGATCCGCTCCCGAAGGACCCGCGATCGATCTTACATCGGCTGCTTTTTCCGGACTGGAGCGAGGATGTCGAAGGGCAGATCGTTCTTCTGTTCCGACGGCGTCCGTGCATAGGTTTCAGTGTCGGCGGTTGCCGGCACGGCGAATTCGGACCGCGCATAGGCCGCGGCCTGTTTGGCCGGCTGGATGTTCATCGTCTTCAGCAACTGTCCCGTTGCGGCCAGCAGCCGATACTGGGCGAAAAGTGACGCGTAGGATGCGGTATCCGCCAGCGTCGCCGTGTTGAACCGCGTATTCTGCGCGTCCAGCACGTCGAGCAGCGATCGCTGGCCGACCTTGAACTGTTCGCGATAGGACGCGACCAGCCGTTCGTTGGCGGCAGCCTGTTGCCGCAGCGTCTTTGCCAGGTCGGCTTGCCGGAAGCGACGATCCCATGAGGTCCGCACTGCTTCCTCGATCTCGCGCTGGACCTGATGCAAAGCGAGGCGCTGTTCGCTGGTGCGGCGGATCTGTTCCTGCTCGTTGGCCTTGTCGATGCCGCCGCGGTAGAGGTTCCAGCGCAGCACCAGCCGCGCCTGCAGGTCGTTGGTGTCGCCATCGTCGCCATCGATGTCGGTTCCCGCCCGGGCGCGACCTTCGGCGATGATGGAGGGTCCGAATTTCGCCCGTGCTGCGTCGACAAGGGAGGCCGCCGCGTCGATGTCGCTGTTGGCCATGTGCACGCGCGGATTGCTTTCCCGCGCCAGCCCGATTGCTTCATCGAGCGACCTTGGCAGTGCGGCGGAGACATCGCCCGGCCTTGAAGCGTTGGTCAGCGGCTTTCCGACGGTTTTGAAGAAGCGTATCTTGGCTGCTTCCAGTTCCTCGGTGGCTTCCTGCATGCGCGCCTTGGCGGCGAACAGCCGCTCCTCGGCCTGTTGCCGGTCTGCGTCGTTCAGCGCCCCGCCGTCGATACCCTGCCGGATGTCGCCGAGTATAGCCTGGTGGAAGCCGAGGTTTTTCTTGGCCTCGGCAACGATCGACGCCTGCAGCATGTATTCCAGATAGTCCTGGACAACGGAGAGCCCGATGAATTCGGACCGTTCCAGAACCCGGAACGAAGCGCCGTCGACGCGCGACGCCTGACGGGTCAATTCGGCCCGTCTTGCGCCGCTGTCATAGAGCGTCTGCGAAATCGTAAGATCGGTTTCAACGGGATAGAGCGCGTCGTCCTCGATGGAAAGCGCGCGCCGGGATGGATTGTCGAGGCGCCGGGCGCCTGCCGACCCTTCCAGATCGACGCTGGGAAGGTAAAGACCTTTCGCCTGGCGCAGCTCGAATTCGATTGCTTCGCGGTTTTCAATCGCCTGGCCGATCTCCGGATTGGATTCGACGGCGACTGCCATTGCTTCTTTGAGAGAGAGTGCGCCGGCGCTTCCGCAAGCCAGCACTGACACCGTCACGGCAAGCGCAATACGCCAGCCGACGGTCACTTTACCCGTCCTGTTCATGTCTACCCCGTGACTTTCCCCGCGCCTTTGTTGTTTTTTTGGCGCTTAATTGCCCAAGCCTGCCACCGGAGCTTGCGGCGAGTATCTATCAGATTTTCAAAGGATGTGAGTACTTAATGATTTAGACGCCTCTAAAACCGGGCGTTCGCGCCATTAGACCCAATAGATGTAGCAAAAATGGCACATAGGGCCTTGCGTCGCCGCACTGTCATTCAGCGCGAATCGGGCCAGAAGCACGAGTCTCCTGGAAAACTGCAGGCCCGCACTCGCGAAAGCCGCCCGGTCGCCGCTACTGACCCTGCTGCAGCATTTCAGCAGTAATGCGCCCCGTTGGTAAATATGTCGGGAATGCAATGCTTTCTCTCAGCGTCAGCTCAATCCTTTGAGACGATTGGCCTGCAAGCCTGGTCGCTCACGCCACCGACCACCCGCCATCGACCAATATATTGACGCCGGTGATCATCGACGCCGCCGGCGAGGCCAGGAACACCACTGTTCCCGCGACATCGATCGGGTCGCCGATGCGGCCAAGCGGAATGTGCCCCAGCACATGCGCGTGAAAGTCGGGCTCGGCCAGCGATGGACGTGTTCCGTCGGTCCAGATGAAGGTTGGCGCGACGCTATTGACGTTGATCCGGTGTTGCGCCCATTCGGCGGCCAGGCAGCGCGTCAGGTGGTTGATCGCGGCCTTGCTCATGCAATAGATCGCCTCGCCCTTCAGCGTCACCGTACCGGCCTGCGAGCTGATGTTGATGATGCGCCCGGATTTCTGCGCGATCATCAGTTTTGCAACTGCTTGCGTAGTGAAAAACGTGCCCTTGAGGTTGACGTTGACGGTGAGGTCGAAATCTTCCTCGGTGACGTTCTCGGCCAGGTTTTCCGGCCCGAGCCCGACATTGTTGACCAGCACATCGATGCGGCCGAAGGCGGCGTGCGCCTCGGCGACAGATTTTCGCACCGTAGCGAGATCGGCGAGATCCATCCGCACGGCCAGCGCCCGGCGGCCGATGCGCTCGATTTCGGCGACAAGCTCTGCGCCGTCGGCAGCGCTGCGCACACTGACGATCATGTCGGCGCCTGAGCCGGCGCAGGCCAGCGCGCAGGCGCGCCCGATGCCGCGCGAGGCGCCTGTGACCAGCACCACCTTGCCGGCCAGATCGAATTTCGGCGTGAATTCCGCTGTCATCTCGTCCTCCCTGGAAGTCTCCCTTCCCGAACATTAGCCGGTCGCGCTACGAAAGCCAGAAGCCTGCAAATCGCTGCGCAAAATCTATTCGGGTTCTGCACAGCGTGCGCAACAAATTGCCACGAGCGGCTGGTTTTGTTGGCAAACGGGGATCGTTCCCTGTATTGCGGGCCAAAGGCAAAAGCGTGGACGTTCTTGTATGACAAATGTCGCCCTGACCGGGCTTGCCCGCGACCTCGCCAGGCGCGCCACCGAGGGTAAGCCGGTGCGCATCGGCGTCATCGGCTCCGGCGAGATGGGCACCGATCTGGTGACACAGGGCATGCTGATGCCGGGCATTTCGGTCTGCGCGGTGTCGACCAGGCGTCCGCATACCGCCCGTGACGCCATCCGCATCGCCTATGGCGACGAGGCGATGGCGGTGGAAGCGGACACGGCCTCGAAAGTCACCGCCGCGATCGAGAATGGAAAAATCGCCATCACCTCGAACGAGATGCTGGTGACCAGTCCACTGATCGACGTCGTCATCGACGCCACCGGCAAGCCCGGCGTCGCCGCCGATTTCGACCTGAAGGCGATGGAGCACGGCAAGCACCTGGTGATGATGAATGTCGAGGCCGACGTCACCATCGGCTGCTACCTCAAGCAGCAGGCCGACCGGCTCGGCGTCGTCTATTCGGTCGGCGCGGGTGACGAGCCGTCGAGCTGCATGGAACTGATCGAGTTCGCCGCCGCTCTCGGCTACACCATCGTCTCGGCCGGCAAGGGCAAGAACAACCCGCTCAACCACGACGCCGTGCCTGACGACTATCGCGAGGAAGCGATCCGCCGCAACATGAACCCGCGCATGCTGGTCGAGTTCGTCGACGGCTCGAAGACCATGGTCGAGATGTGCGCCATCGCCAACGCCACCGGCCTGGTGCCCGATGTTCCGGGCATGCACGGCCCGAAGACCGACCGCGATGAACTGGCCAAGGTGCTGATCCCGAAGGCTGATGGCGGCATTCTCTCCAAAAAGGGTGTCGTCGACTACACGGTCGGCAAGGGCGTCGCGCCCGGTGTCTTCGTCATCGTCGAGGCGACGCATCCGCGCGTCATCGAGCGCATGGACGATCTCCATGTCGGCTACGGCCCCTATTACAGCTTCTTCCGACCCTATCACCTGACCTCGCTGGAGGTGCCGCTGACCGCCGCCCGCATCGTGCTCTACGGCCGGCCCGATATGGTGCCGCTGCCGAAGCCGGTGGCCGAGGTCTGCGCGGTCGCCAAGCGCGATCTTGCCGCCGGCGAGAGTTTCGACGCCATCGGCGAGACCTGCTACCGATCCTGGACCATGACCGTCGGCGAGGCCCGCGCCAATCGCGCCGTGCCCGTCGGACTGCTCGAGGGCGGCAAGGTGCTGAAGCCTGTCAAAAAGGGCGAGTTGCTCACCGCCGACAACGCCGCTCCCGACCAGACGACCAGGCTGTTCGCCCTGCGCCGGCTGCAGGACGAAATGTTGTACGGGTCAAATTAAGGGTTACTTCCCCAACTCTATCGACCTCAGCCGCGCCGCTTCCACCGCCTCGGTGAGGAGTTTGGTCAACCGCTCCTCGCCCATCAGCACGGCAAGGGCGGCGGCCGTGGTGCCGTTGGGGCTGGTCACCTGCTGGCGCAGCAGGCCCGGTTCCTCACCGCTTTCGGCGGCCAGCGATGCGGCGCCATAGACGGTCTGCATGGCGAGCAGCTTGGCGGTTTGGGTCGGCAGCCCGGCCTTCACTGCCGCCACGGTCAGCGCCTCGATGAAATGGAAGATATAGGCCGGCCCTGAGCCGGACACTGCCGTCACCGCGTCCATCAGGCTCTCGTCGTCGATGGTGGCCACTTCCCCGCTCGCCGACAGCAGGTCGGCGACGAAACGCCTGGCGTCGTCGGAAACCAGCGGGTTGGAAAACACCACCATCATGCCCTTGCCGATGGCCGCCGGCGTGTTCGGCATGCAGCGCACGATCGGCGCGCGATGGCCGAGGATCGCCTCGAAGGTGGCGACAGGTGTGCCGGCGGCGATGCTGACGAAGGTGGTGCGGCCGTCGCCAAAGCGCTTGTAGGCGGCGGTCACGTCGCGGATCACCTGCGGCTTGACGGCGATGACGACAAGCGCTGGCACCGCATCCGCCGGAATTGCAGCGGCATCGGTCGCCGCGCCGCATCCCAGTGCTTCGGCACGCTTGCGCAGATCGTCATTGGGCTCGACAACGAAGACTGCTGCCGGGGGAAGCTTGCCGGATTTCAGCCAGCCCCAAAGCATGGCGTAACCCATATTGCCGCAGCCGGCGAGAACGAGCCTGATCGTCATTGAAGAACCTCCGCGAAGATGGCTCTCAATAGACGCTCGCGGCGGGACGGGAAAGCCCTCGCCGGAGGAGCAATCAGGAAGGCCGCACCGCAATCGGCCGCAGCGACACTTGCCTCAAACCAAGCACGCCGAGCACGAAGAACAGCCAGACCGGGTCGCCGCGGTGGAAGAAGAAGCTTTCCAGGAAGGCGTTCAGCGCCGCGAACAGCACTACCATCATGAAGAAGTCGCCGAGGTAGATGTTCTCCTTGCGCAGCGGGATGCGCATGTAGTCGCGCAGCGGCGCAATGAGGAAGGTGTAGACCGCAACGCAGAGCGCCGGGATGCCCATCAGCACGGCAATGTCGAGATAGCCGTCATGGCCGTGCACAATGGTTCTGATATCCCAGGGCCGGTCGAAAGGCTGGTCCTGGTTGAGCAGCAGCGGCGTGCCCCAGAAGCTCTCATAGCCGTAGCCGGTCCAGGGCTTCTTCGCCAGCATGTCGCCGGCGAACTCCCACAGCGTGGTGCGCCCGGTATAGGTCAGGTCGGGAAAATAGATCGCCGCCAGATGCTTCACCGGCGGCAGGAAGACGATGCCCAGCGTGCCGACCGCCGTGGCGATGATTGCCGCCGTAAACAGGATCGGCGTGCCGAGCCGCATGCCGATCAAGCTAGGCAGCACCACGATCAGGATCGAGAACGGCACCAGGCCCGCCGTCGTCTTGGAGCCGGTATGCAGCATGAAGATCATCGCCGCGCAGAAGATTATCGCGCCCCACCAGCGTTGCCCGCGCCGATAGAGATAGAGGCCGGCAAAGCTGAAGCAGGCCATGATCGGCCCGGCGATGTTCTTGTGGGTGAACACACCGCGCCACAGGCCGGCATGCTCCGGCTCCTGCGAGTCGGCCGTGTGCATGGCCTCGTGCGGAAAGACGATGAGGCCGAGGTAGGAGAGGCCCATGACGACGATGGCGGTGAAGATGATGACTTTCGAGAAAGCCTCGCCGTCGCGCGGCAGCACCAGGATCGTCGCCATCGTCAGGATGCCGATCAGCGTGAAGGATGCCGCGCGCATCGCCGACGGCGGATCGGTCGCCAGTACGACCGACAGCATGAAGCAGCCCAGCATCAGCATCCAGGACGGGCTGAGCAGCGAGCGCACCACACGCGGGTCGGCGAAGGCCACCAGCGAGAAGATCGAGATCGCGCCGAGCGACGAGAAGCCGAGCTGGTTGACGATGTCGCCGCCTTCGCCGGTGAGCTGGGCGCCGGCCGGCTGAAAGGGGCGGAAGGACACCAGGATCATGGTGAACAGCAGCGCCGCGATCGCTGTCGCCACGCCCTCGCGCGTGAACGCCGCGCTGAGCGGTGCGCGCTCAGTTCTTCTCAGGCTGCCGGTATTGCTCATTGGCATATCCGAATTCGGCGAGCACGCGGCCGAGCGCGACATGGATGGGGTAAAGTGCCGTCGCCGGCGATCCGGTCCGCACCAGCCGGACCGCGCCGCGCAGCGGCGAGGCGGCAAGCAGTGCCAGGCTCTTCGCAAACACTTTGGCGCCGGCAAGCGGCGTGCCGGCACGTTTCTTCTTTTCGACTAGGGTCGAGATCACGCCGTTGCGCAGGCTGCGGGCGCGGATCCAGTCGGCCGCGACACGACGGGCCGGAACGGTCTCCTGTACCTTCGCCTCGGCGCACCAGCCGAGCACGAAGCCCCTCTGCGCCGCCCGGCTGAGGAAATCGGAATCGCCGCCGCCCATGAAATTGAATCTGAGATCGAGGAAGGGCGGCCCCATGGCGGTCAGCACGTTGCGCCCGACCAGCAAATTACCGGAGGAATAGAGCGCCGCAACAAGCCCGGTTTCCCGGTAGGGTGACGCGAAGACCGGGTGTTCCGCCCATCTCGCATGCGCCGGTTCGGCAAACACGGGCACTTGCGGGCCGCCGACAATGTCGGCGCCGAGCGTCTCGGCCGCCTTGCACATGTTCTCCAGCCAGAACGGGTCGGCGATCTCGTCGTCGTCGATGACCAGCAGATGCCTGAAGTCGGGGAAATGCACGATCGCGGTCTGCCAGCCGGCATTGTAGGCGCTGCAATTGCCGCGCTCATGCGCGATGATCACCACACCGGCGATCTCGCCGCGCTCGAACAGCGGCAGCGCCGCCTTGGCGCCGTCGCGCGCCTCGGCCTCGTTTTCCATGACGATGACGGCGAAGCGCCTGGCGGTCTGTTGCGCCTTGAGCGACGCCAGCGTCGCGAGCACCTGTTCGGGCCGTTTGAAAGTCGGCAGCGTGACGACGGCTTCGATGGTCTTGGCGGCGAGCCTCGGAGACCGTCCCGCGATCGATACCGAACCGTCCGATGGCAATGGGATCATCCGTGTCCAGCCGCCTGATGATTTTGGTTTTCGATAGCACCCCGGTGATAACGTTTCGTTAATCACCTTTCGCGGCGAAGCCCGCAAAACCGAGACTCCCGGCCTCGATTGCGTTCACTTAATCAAGGGTTCACCCCGCTTTGCTATCTGGGCTGCACTGGATAGGTGAGATGCATCTGCTGTTCGCCACATCGATCGTGCCCGACGGCGCTCTCGCTTCGGGTTACGAAATCGCCAACGCTGCGATCATCGCTGCTTTGCGGCGCGCCGGCGCGCGAGTCACCGTGATCGGCTTCACCTGGCCGGGAAAGCCTGCCGCCGATCCGGAAAACACAATCGTGCTTGGCGCCGTCGACGTGCGCACCGAGAGCGCCTCGCCACTGCAGAAGCTCGCCTGGGTTGCCAGGGCGGTGCTGTCAGGTCTCACCTTCGCATCGGTCAAGCTGCGCGTGGTCTCCGACGCGGAAGTCCGCGCCGCCGTCGAGCGCGCCGGGCCTTTCGACGGCTATGTACTCAATTCCGTGCAGTTCGCCGGCGCCTTCGAAAAGCTGTTCGGCGACCGTCCCTCGATCTTCGTCGCCCACAATGTCGAACATCGCTCGGCGCAAGAAAATGCGGCCGCCGCGGGTAGCATTCTCCAGCGCCTGCTGTTTTGCCGCGAGGCACGGCTGCTCAAGAGCGTGGAAGACCGGCTTTGCCGCCGGGCTCGCTTCGTTTTCACTCTGGCCGATGAAGACCGCGTAGCGCTTGGCGTCGCCTCAGATGATCGCTCGGTGGTGCTGCCGCTGGTGACCCGCGCCGATGCGCCGGCAAGAACGGGCCAGCGCCGCATCGAATGCGACGCAGCACTGATCGGCACCTGGACCTGGCAGCCGAACCGCATCGGGCTCGACTGGTTCCTGGGCAAGGTGGTGCCGCATCTGAGGCCTGGCTTCCGCATCAGGATCGCCGGCGGTATGCCGTCCGGCATCACGTCCACGCATCCTGGTGTCCAATTCGTCGGCCGCGTGCCTGACGCGCAAGCCTTCGTGCGCACTGCGGCCGTCATTCCGCTGATCAGCACGGCCGGCAGCGGCGTGCAGTTGAAGACCATCGAGACCTTCGAGCTCGGCCTGCCTTCAGTCGCCACCAGCCGCTCGTTGCGCGGCATCGATCACCGGCCGGACAATTGCGTCGTCACCGACGATCCCGTTGCCTTCGCCGCGGCACTCGAAACTGCTGCTTCCGCTGTCAGGGATGTCGATGGCGGCGCTTTCCATCGCCGCCAGGTGAGGGCGCTCGACGCCGCGATCAGGCTCGGCCTGAACAAGCTTGGTCCGGTCAGGCAGGAGGTGTTTGCATGAATATGCACACCGCCCGCGCCGCCATCGGGCGCGACACGTTGAAGACGATCCTCGGCATTCCGGTCCTCGCCATCCGTTGGGACGACGCCATCACCATGCTTGCCCGGCTGATCGCCGAGCGTCGCTTCACCAAGGTCAGCTTCCTCAACGCGCACAACGCCAACATCGCCTATACCGACCCGACCTTTGCCGAAGCGCTCGATGACTTTCTCATCCTGCCTGACGGCGTCGGTGTCGACATGGCGGCAAAACTTCTCTACGGCGCGCCGTTCCCGGACAATCTCAACGGCACCGATTTCATCCCGGCCTTCCTGAAGGCGTCGTCCCGGCCATTAACCGTCGGCTTGCTCGGCGCGACGCGCGTCAACGCCGAGGCGGCGTCGTCGAAGCTTTCGGCGCTCGCCGTGCAGCACAAATTCGTCGTCATCCATGACGGCTATTTCTCCGCCGCCGAGGAGCCGACGATCGTCGACAAGATCGAAATGCTGCGGCCCGACGTGCTGCTCGTCGCCATGGGCGTGCCGCGCCAGGAACTGTGGATCGCGCGCCACATCGACCAGCGCCATTGCACGCTGCCGATCGCCGTCGGAGCGCTGCTCGATTTCCTCAGCGGCACCGTGCCGCGGGCACCGCTGTGGATGCGTCGTCTGCGGCTCGAATGGCTGTTTCGCCTGTGGATCGAACCCGGCCGCCTCTGGCGCCGCTACGTGGTCGGCAACCCATTGTTCCTGTGGCGTGTCGTCGGGCAGAAACTCTCGGGCGCCGGAGCAGGTGCCGGAGCAAACCATTGAACAGCCGGTTCGTGCCTGACGCCGCCGCAGGGTCCGATCCGCTGCGGCAGACGCCGACGGCCGCGGTCGTGACCGCCAGCTATGCGCCGGATTTCGAGCGCTGCCGTCTGTTGTGCGAAACGATGGACCGCCAGGTGTCGGGTGTCGCGCATCACTACATCCTGGTCGAGCACCGCGACGTGGCGCTGTTTCGCCAATTGGAGACCGGCAGCCGCACTGTCGTCGACGAGCGGGACCTCTTGCCGCGTTGGCTGCGTGTCGTCGACGATCCGGCGAGCCTGTTTCGTCGCCGCGTCTGGCTCAGCCTGAAGACCCAGCCGCTGCGCGGCTGGCATGTGCAGCAGCTTCGCCGCATCGCCATCGCGGCGCATGCGAAGGAAGACGTGCTGGTCTTCTGCGATTCCGATGTTGCCTTCGTCAAGCCGTTCGACCTGAGCGCCTTCTGTCGCGACGGCAAGGTGCGGCTGTTCCGGCGTGACGGCGTCCTGTCCGGCGAAGGGCATGAGGAGCATCGCATCTGGTCGCGCAACGCCGGTTCGGCGCTAGGCATCGATAGATCCAAGGTTTCGACGCACGACTACATCTCGACGCTGATCGCCTGGCGCCGGCAAACCGTGACGGCGATGTGCGCCCGGATCGAGAAAGCCCATGGCCGCAGCTGGGTCGAGGTCGTTGGATCGAAAAGAAAATTCTCCGAATGCATGATCTACGGCCGCTATGTCGACGAGGTGCTGGAGCGCGCCGGCCATTTCCGCGGTTCGGAAGAGTTCTGCCGCGTCCACTGGACCGGCGAGGCGCTGTCGGACGACGAGTTCCGCCGCTTCGTCGCCGCCATGGCGCCGCAACAGGTGGCGATCGGCATGCAGTCCTTCATCGGCACCGATATCGGCCGCATCCGCCGCCTGATCGACCTCACCTGATCAGGGCGAAATTGTGCTAGATTGCCTTAGCCGGCTTGCGCATCGCTGAATAGGTGAGCAGCGCCGAGGCGATGTAAAGCAGCAGGAAGACGAGGTTGAGCGACAGCACAAGATTGGGCGTGTCGGCGATCGCGGTCAGCACATAGGTCAACAGCACCGCCTTCAGCCCGGCCAGCAGGCCGAGGTTGAGCGCCCTGACCGCCGTCTGGCCGCGCGCGAACAGAAGCTCGGCCTGGTATTCGACCAGGTTGCGAAGTCCTGGAACGCAGATTGCCAGCGCCACCAGCGGTGCCGCCTCCGCGACATTCCTGCCCAGCGCATTGGGGAAGAAATGCAGCACGATGCCGAGCGCCGCCAGCGCCAGCGTCGAGACCAGGAACACGCCGCCTTCTATGCCGCTCTTGACCGCCAGCCGCGACAGCTGTTCCGGCGCCCGCATCATCCGCTGCACCAGCATCATCGAGAAGGTGCGGATCGGGATCGCCGTCAGGTCGACCAGCCGCATGATGATAGCGTAGATACCGGCAAGATGCGGCCCGCCGATCGCCAGCACCAGGAGCTTGTCGAACTCCATCTGCAAATAGAACAGCACCTCGGCACCGGCGACGTAGATCGAATCGGCAATCCGCCTGAGGTAGAGCTCGGTGCGTAGCCTCAGCCGCTGGCGCGGATAGAAGAAGCCGAAGGCGATAATCAGCGAAACGGCATTGGCGCCGACATAGTACCAGGACCAGACGCCGACCGTGTGTTGCGCCGCAAACATGAACAGCACCGCGCCGGCGGCCCGCAACGCTGTCGCCAGGATCGTCAGCACGGCGGCGCGGCCGAATTTGCCGAGGCCGTTGTTGACGATCAGCACCACCTCGACCGGCCGCCACAAAAGCGCCTCGGCAAAGACGATGGCCGCGAAGACCGAAAGCGGCACGGTGCTGGCAAAGAAGACCAGGTAGACGCCGTATGAGGCGGCGGCCAGCAACGGCAGCGACACGACGCCAAGCAGCAGGAAGCCGGCGGTGAAGGTGCCGATCAGATTCGGGCGGATGGTGGCGGTGCGGTACAGCGCCGAGATGAAGCCGAAGGCGAGGATGCGCGACAGCATGACGCCAGCCGCCGATGCGGTGGCGAACATGCCGAACTCGGCGATGGACAGCGTGTTGGCCAAGGCGATGAAATAGGCGAGCGAGAACACCAGCCGCCCGCCGGCGCCGCTGATGGCGGAGAAATAGTCGATGACAAGCTTCCGCCGTGCGGCCACGAAGGTGCCGATCCGGGCGAAGGTCCGCCTTTGCGGTATGTCACTGGCTTGGGTCATGTGTCCGGCAGAACATAGGCCGGAAAGCTTAACGTGCGGTTCTGGACGCCTCGATCGCACCTGAAAACGATGCAATCAAAGCGCGAAAACTCTGCCTTCCTCATCCGAAAATTAACCATTTGTTTCCTATGCCTGTTTAGCGTGGCTTAACGATTGGCCGACGCCTTTCCCAAGCCGCCGAACAGTAAAGTTCCAAGAAAATGGTCGACAGGGAAAACCGAGACGACTGGAGGCGTGAGCGCTCTCTGCTGGCGCTCGGTCAGGCCATGCGTGGCGAGGACGAGGCCGACGCGTCGCTGGTGTCGATCGGCGACCGGGCAGACCCGGCATGGCGCGAGGATGCCGCCGCACGCCACCGTCTCGCCCGCTCACAACGCGAGGCGCGGTCGAACCCGCCTGCGACCACGGCAGAGCCCGGCCAGTATCAGCCCGGTGGCGGCCCCGTTTTGGAAGAGGCCTCGCCCGAGGACGGTTGGGCGGCTCGAAACAGTTACGCGCAGGCCGGGCCGCGCGAAGAGCCAGTTGTCCGCCCCTCCCAGGACTACCGCGCCAAAGCCGCCTTCGAGCCTCGATACGCCAGCGAAGAGCGGCGGCCCGCAGGGGCTGATGACGACGGGCAGGAATGGAAGCCGCTGATCGATCCGGCGCATGTCGTTCGCCGCATTGCCCGTTCGAAGCTGCTGATCCTGTCGACGACAATACTGGGTGCGGCGCTCGGCATCGCCATCGCCCTGTCGACGCCGAAGAAATACGAAGCCACCACCCAAGTGGTCATCGAGCCGGGCGACCTGAAGCTTTCCGACAACGATCTCACTCAACCGGTCGGGCAGCCCGATGCCGCGCTGGCCGTCGTCGAAACCCGGATCAAGATGGTGTCGTCCGGCAAGGTCCTCGACCAGGTCGTCAAGGATCTCAATCTTGTCAACGATCCGGAGTTCAACGGGCAAGGTTCCGGCGGCCTTGGCGTCATGTCGCTCATCCGCTCGATACTGTCACGCCAGGATGGACCTGGCGGCGCCGATGACATTCGCCGCCAGGCGCTGGCGGTTGGCAATCTGGCCGAGAGCCTGTCGGTCGAGCGCAGCGGCAAGACTTTTGTCGTTTCCATCAGCGCCACCACCCAAAGTGCCGAGAAGTCGGCGAACATCGCCAACACGACGAGAACCGTCTTCCAGGAGGAGGCGGCCAACTACCAGTTCGACATGGCCGGACGCGCGACGAACCAACTGACGTCCAAGCTCGATGACTTGCGCAAGGGTGTCGAGGCGGCCGAGCGCAAAGTCGAGGATTTCAGGGCCACGCATGGTCTTATCGACGCGCAGGGCCATTTGATCAGCGACGACCAGATGCTGAAGCTCAACGAGCAACTCTCCGTTGCCCGCGCCCGCACGCTGGAGCTCAATGCGCGAGCGGCGTCGACGCGTTCGATCAACGTGAATTCGGTTCTCAACGGCACCTTGCCGGAAGAAATCAACTCCAACATGATGAGCGAACTGCGCTCGCAATATGCGACGCTGAAGCAGGAGGCCGACCGCGCCGCGGTACGGCTTGGGCCGCGCCATCCCGAATTCCAGGCGCTCAGTGCCCAGCTCGATGGCGCGCGCGAGCGCATCGCCGGCGAACTGCGTCGTATCTCCTCTTCACTGCAGGTCGACCTCAAGCGCGCGGTCCAGGTCGAGCAGGACCTGGCTTCGCGCCTGGCGCAGGCAAAGGTCCAAAGCGGCGACGTCAACAACGACCTGGTCAGCTTGCGCGAACTGGAGCGTGACGCCGCGGCCAAGCGTTCCGTCTATGAGCGCTATCTTCTGCGCGCCAAGGAGACCGGCGAACAGGAAAACATCAACACCACCAACATCAATCTGATGACCGAGGCTCGACCCCCACTCGAACCAAACGGGCCGTCGCGCGCCGTGATTGCGCTTGCCGGACTGCTGCTCGGGCTGGCCGCCGGCATCGGCCTCGGCGGCATGCGCGGCGCCTATGAGAGCGTGCGCGAAACTGCGGCGTTCCGGTCCCGGAGCAAGACCGACAAAAGCAGGCCGGCTTTCGACGACAAGGCCTATCGCGCTGCACCGCCGCCGGCCGCACCGGCCGCGCGGCCACCTGCTGCACCGCAAGTTTCGAGGCCCCAGGCCGTCGACGTTGGGACCGAACAGTCCGGACCGATTGGCGCAGTGCTTTCAGCCATAGGCGGGCTTCTTCCAGGCAAACAGCAGAAGCCTGCCACGATGCGCGCCGACAAGCCCGTCTCGCCCCCCGTCGCCCAGGCGACAAAGCCGGTACGGAACGCAGATCCGCAACCGAAGTACCAGCAGGAGACTCCGCGCCAGTCGATGTATCCGGCTCCTCGGGCGGAGGCCTACTCCCATGCCAGCCAGCCCGAATACCCTCCGGCCCGGCAGACGCCGCCGAGCCCCACTCAACAGCCAGTGATGCCTCCGGTTGGGCAGGGACCGAATCCTCCTCAGGAACCGGACGCCGATCAGCAGACCCAGATCGATGAAATCCGCGACAGCCTGCGCGAATTCCGCGATGCGGTGCGCGAACTGACCGAAAGCCGTTCAAACCGCCGCTATTTCTAGAACTCCCGGCAACCGATAAAAGCGGCCGGTTTCGAGTTTACGGCATGTGACGGCGTTTTGACGGGATTGCCCGCTGGAATTTTCGTGAAAATGCCGCGCTGCATGGTGCCCGAAACCGCAAGGCGTTTCCGGGTGCATCGATGTGCAACCAGAGATCGAGCGTGCACGGACAGGCGCGCTCCAGGCAGAACAGTGTTGAAGGTGGTCCATGGCCGAATTGATTGACGGAAAAAGCGTCGCCGAAGACGTGGTTCAGAAGGTCAAGGCCCTGACCGCGGAACTGGTGGGCAAGGGTGCGGAGAAGCCCGGCCTGGCGGTGGTGATCGTCGGCGAGGATCCGGCAAGCCAGGTCTATGTCGCCTCCAAATCCCGCACCGCGAAGGAATGCGGCTTTCATTCGCTCCAGCACACGCTACCGGCCGACACCTCCGAACAGGCGCTGCTCAAGATCATCGGCGATCTCAATGCCGATCCGGCCGTCAACGGCATTTTGGTGCAGCTGCCGCTTCCCGCCCATATCGATTCCGGCAAGATCATCCAGGCCATCGCACCGGAAAAGGACGTCGACGGTTTCCATTTCATCAATGTCGGCAAGCTCGGCACCGGCGAACTCGATACGGCCTTCGTACCGTGCACGCCGGCCGGCTCGATGCTTTTGATCGAGCGCGTGCGCGGCAAGGACCTGTCCGGCCTCAACGCGGTCGTCGTCGGCCGCTCCAACATCGTCGGCAAGCCGATGGCCAACCTTCTGCTCGCCGCCAACTGCACGGTCACCATCGCGCACAGCCGCACCAGGGACCTGCCGGCGCTCGCCCGCACCGCCGACATTCTGGTGGCGGCCGTCGGCCGACCCGAAATGGTCAAGGGCGACTGGGTCAAGCCGGGCGCTACCGTCATCGATGTCGGCATCAATCGCATCGCCGCGCCCGAAAAGGGCGAAGACAAGACCCGACTCGTCGGCGACGTCGCCTATGCTGAGGCGGCGCAAGCGGCCGGCGCCATCACCCCGGTTCCCGGCGGTGTCGGACCGATGACCATTGCCATGCTGATGGCCAACACTGTAGCTTCCGCCTACCTCGCGGCCGGGATGAAGCGGCCGTCCTTCTGACCCGGAAAGCTTGAGCGTTGCCAAACCTTACTGCTTCCGTCGAACGGCCGCTCACGAACGAACCCGTTCAAGGCGGCCGGCAGTTCGCCTTCCTGCTGGTCGACAAGTTTTCGATGTTTTCGCTGGCTGCGGCGATCGACACCTTCCGTTCGGCCAACCGCCTGCTTGGCCGCGATTTCTATGGCTGGACGACGGTCTCGGCCGACGGCGACGCCGTCATGGCCTCCAACGGCTTGCCGCTCAAGATCGACTATTCTGTCGCCGACTTGCCTCCTGTCGACATCCTGTTCGTCTCGGTCGGGCTCACCACCGAATTCCCCGGCAAGAGCAAGGTGCTGGCGGCGCTGCGCAACTGGGGCCGGCGCGGCAACGCGCTCGGCGCGCTCTCGGTCGGCTCCTATCTGCTCGCCGAAGCAGGGCAACTCGAAGGCTATCGCTGCACTATCCATTGGGAGAACCGCGCCGGCTTCATGGAGCGCTTCCCCGACATCAACTGCACCGGCAACGTCTTCGAAATCGACCGCAAGCGCTATACCTGCGCCGGCGGCACCACCTCGATCGACCTGATGCTGGAGATCGTGCGCGGCGATTTCGGCTCCAACCTCGCCAACGGCGTCGCCAATCAGTTCCAGCACGAGCGCATCCGCTCCGCCGGCGACCGCCAGCGGGTCGGGCCGGAGCGCGACCTGACCGGCAAGTCGGAGAAGCTCAGGCGCATCGTCGAACTGATGGCCGATCACCTCGACGAGCCGCTGTCGGCGGTGCAGCTCGCCAAATCGGCGGGCCTGTCGGTACGCCAGGTCGAGCGCCTGTTCCTGCGCCATCTCAGCGTCACGCCCGGCCGCTACTATATGCGGCTGCGGCTCGAGCGGGCGCGCGAATTGCTGCGCCAGACCAATATGCCGATCCTCGACGTGGCGATCGCCACCGGCTTCACCTCGCACTCCTATTTTGCCCAGAGCTATCGGCTGCAATTCGGTCGCCCGCCTTCCGAAGAGCGCCGCACGACCTATTGACCTGCGGTTCTCGCAGTCTCGGACTTGTGTCCTGACGCCGGGTCAAATACCTTTCCGGCGCGGACCAGAGGGCGATCTCGGGAGATTTTGATGGCGGGACTTTTGCGGAGCGTCGCTGCGGCGATCCTCCTTTTGTTAATGACTTCGGTTGGCTTTGCCGCCGGCAAGGTCGTCATCGTTCTCGATGCGTCAGGCTCCATGTGGGCTCAGATCGACGGCAGGCCGAAGCTCGAAATCGCGCGTGAATCGCTGCGCAACGTGCTGCAGTCGGTGCCGGCCGACGCGGAAATCGGCTTCATGGCCTATGGCCATCGCCAGAAGGGCAGCTGCGACGACATCGAACTCATCGTGCCGCCGCAGGCCGGCTCGGCCAGCGCGATCTCGGCCGCCGCCGACAGCATGAAATTCCTCGGCAAGACGCCGCTCACCTCCGCCGTCAAGCAGGCGGCCGAGGCGCTGAAATACACCGAGGACAAGGCAACAGTCGTTATCATCACCGACGGGCTTGAAACCTGCGGCGGCGACCCTTGCGCGCTCGGCAAGGAGCTGGAAGCGTCCGGCATCGACTTCACCGCCGACGTCGTCGGCTTCGGGCTGACCGCCGATGAGGGCAAGCAGATCGCCTGCCTCGCGGAAAACACCGGCGGCAAATACATCCAGGCCTCCGACGAGAAAGCGCTGCAGGAAGCGCTGGTCGAGACGGTGGCGGCGCCGGCACCGGCGCCCGAACCTGCTCCGGCCCCTGAGCCGGCGCCCGCGCCGGAGCCTGTCAAACCGGAGTTCAATTTCATCCCGACCGTCGTTATGGCCGAAGGCGGCGAGCCGCTCACCGACGGCAATGCCTGGGAGATCTACAAGGCTGGGTCCGACGGCACGCGCGGCGAATCCGTCACCACCCAATATGGCGCTTACAAGGGCAATCTGGAGCCGGGCGACTACGTCGTCGTCGCCCAGGACGGCGAGGCCAAGGTCGAGCAAAAGATCAAGATCGAGGCGGGCCAGGTCTACACGCCGCTCTTCACCTTGAATGCCGGCACGCTCATCATTCATCCGCGGCCGAGCCCGGGGGCGGACGTCGTCGATGGCGCGGCCGTCGTCATTGACTATCCGGGCGCCGATCACCCTGCGACCTACTATGGGACAACGAAAGTCCTGTTGCCGGCCGGTGACGAGAAAGTGACCGTCACGATCGGGCAGGGCGAGGTCACAGAGACGATTGCGCTGGCTGCCGGCAAGACCGTGGAAAAGGACATGATCGCCGGTGTCGGCCGTGTCGTCGCCAATGCCTATTATACCGCCGGCGGCGACAAGGCCGACGCCTCAGGCATCGGCTTCAAGGTGCTCAAGGCAAAAAAGAAGATCGACGGAACCAGGGACGAGGTCACCTATTCCTACGGGCCCGACAGCAAGTTCGATCTGCCGCCGAATGACTACGTGCTGATTGCGACGGTCGATCTCGCCGTGGTCGAGCAGCCGTTCACCGTCAAGGTCGGCGAGTTTCAGGACGTAAAGGTTGCGTTGGATGCCGGCGTGCTGGCGATCACCGCGCCCGGAGCCTCGAAGATCGAGATTTTCGAGATGGAGAAGGACATCAACGGCAACCGCAAGTCGCTCGGCTATGCCTACGACCAGAAGTATCAGGCGGCGATACCGGCGGGCGACTATACTGTCGTGTCGGAGAAATCGGACAACAGCTCGAAGGAAGGCACCGTAACGGTCAAGGCCGGCGAGCGATCCGAACTGACGGTGCAATAGGATCCTATGGGCGAACGCAAAAGGGCGGCCGCAAGCCGCCCTTTTTCATGAGGAGGACAAGGCGTCCTTCAAGCTGTTCCGAAGGCGCTGGCGCCGTGGTCGGCGCGGCCGACCAGTTGCCGGAACCCGGCGAACAGCTCGCGGCCGAAACCGAATTCATTGCCGATGAGGTCGGCATCCGCCGTGCGGCGCAAGGCAAATTCCGTCCCCGGCACCAGCACTTCCAGCGTTCCGGCATCGGCATCGAGGCGGATGATGTCGCCCTCGTGGATCCTGGCGATAGGGCCGTCCTCGACCGCCTCCGGCGTCACATGGATGGCCGCCGGCACCTTGCCGGAAGCCCCCGACATGCGACCGTCGGTCACCAGCGCCACGCGCTGGC
Organism: Mesorhizobium sp. CNPSo 4689; assembly: GCF_057784325.1. Lineage (NCBI taxonomy): Bacteria > Pseudomonadati > Pseudomonadota > Alphaproteobacteria > Hyphomicrobiales > Phyllobacteriaceae > Mesorhizobium > Mesorhizobium sp. CNPSo 4689. The sequence continues at coordinate 10,120 of NZ_JBWLUZ010000029.1, read as the reverse complement.
CGCGATCCTGCAGGATGCCGAGCACGGTGGTCAATTTGTGCAGTTCCGGCATGCCGTTGGCCTTCGGCCCCTGGAATCGGATGACGGCGATGAAGTCGCCGGTCAAAGTCCCGGCCTTGAACGCCTCGTTCAACCCTTGCTGGCTATCGAAAACCTTGGCCGGCGCCTCGATGACGCGCCGTTCCGGCTTCACGGCGGACGTCTTGATGACGGCGTGGCCGAGATTGCCTGAAAGCACTTTCAGCCCGCCGGTCGGCTGGAATGCCTTTGCGAACGGCGCCAGCACCTTCTCGTCGCCGCTCTCCAGCGGCGAGGCCTCGCGCACCACGCTGCCGTCTTCGCCGAGCCTAGCCTCGACCGCATAGGGCCTCAAGCCTTCGCCCCACACCGTCTGCACGTCCTCGTGCAGTATGCCTTCGTCGAGCAGCTCGCGGATCAGGAAGCCTAACCCGCCGGCGGCGTGGAAATGGTTCACGTCGGCAAGGCCGTTCGGATAGACCCGTGCCAAGAGCGGCACGGCTTCCGACAGGTCGGAAATATCCTGCCAGGTAATGGCGATGCCGGCCGCGGCAGCCATGGCGATCAAATGGATGGTGTGGTTGGTCGAACCGCCGGTGGCGTGCAGGCCGACGACGCCGTTGACGATCGAGCGCTCGTCGATCATGCGGCCGACCGGCGTATAGGCATTGCCGAGCGCGGTGATCGCCAGCGCCCGCTTCGTCGCCTCGCGGGTCAGCGCATCGCGCAGCGGCGTGCCGGGATTGACGAACGAGGCGCCCGGCGTATGCAGGCCCATGATCTCCATCAACATCTGGTTGGAGTTGGCGGTGCCGTAGAAGGTGCAGGTGCCCGGCCCGTGATAGGATTTGGACTCGGCCTCGAGCAGTTCGGCCCGCCCGGCCTTGCCCTCTGCATAGAGCTGGCGGACCTTGGCCTTTTCGTCGTTGGGCAGACCTGTCGTCATCGGTCCGGCCGGCACGAACACTGCCGGCAGGTGGCCGAAGGTCAGTGCGGCGATTACCAGCCCCGGTACGATCTTGTCGCAGACGCCGAGATAGACGGCGGCGTCGAACATGTTATGCGACAAGCCGACCGCGGCGGCCATGGCGATTACGTCGCGCGAAAACAGCGACAGCTCCATGCCGGGCTGTCCCTGGGTGACGCCGTCGCACATCGCCGGCACGCCGCCGGCCACCTGGGCGATACCGCCGGCCTCGCGCGCCGCTTCCTTGATCAGCGCCGGAAACGTCTCGAACGGCTGATGCGCCGACAGCATGTCGTTGTAGGAGGTGATGATGCCGAGGTTCGGTACCTGGTCGCCGCCAAGCGCCACCTTTTCCGATGGGCTGCAGACGGCAAAGCCATGCGCGAGGTTGCCGCAGGACAGCACCGCCCGTTTGGCGGTGCGGTTCGACGCCTCGGCGATGCGGCCGAGATAGCGTTCGCGGCCTGGCTTGGAGCGCTGGCGGATCCGTTCGGTGATGGCTTCGATGTCGCGTCTGGCTGTCATGGCGGTCGGTCCTTTCAAGTCCCGGAAAACATCCTCCCACCGTCTGCCGGGACCATTGGCGAGTTGAAAATCAGGGTGCCCAGAAAACCTCTACGGCGCTGGGCGCCGCCTCGAGCACGGCACGGATCGGCTTTTGCGGTCCCGGCCCCATGGCGTTCTCGAAGGCGCTGCGTTTCTCCTGGCCTTCTATATGGAGCGCGATGAAGCCGGCGGCGACGATACGCGCCAGCGACAGCGTCAGCCGCGGCTCGCCGGCGCTGTCCGCGTGGACCGGCAGAACGATCCTTGGCGAGGACGGGTCGAGCAATGTGGCCAGGTCGTCCGCGTCGGGAAAGAACGACGCGGTGTGGCCGTCGCCTCCCATGCCGAGCACGACGACGTCGAGCGGCCAGGGCAGCGACTGCAATGCCGCGTCGTCGGACGCCGCGGCGGTCTCGATGCTTGTCGCCTCATGGTAGAGCGGCACGAAACGTGCGGCCGCGGCCGCGTTCTGCAGCAGGTTGGCGGCCACCAGTCCGGCATTCGAGCGCGGCGAGGAGGCCGGCACGAAACGCTCGTCGACCAGCGTCACCGTGACCTTGTCCCAGGCGATCGGAATATGAGAGAGCGCGGCGAAGAACTTCGCCGGCGTCGTGCCGCCGGAGACGGCGAGCAACCCGGTGCCGCGCTCGGCGATCGCCTTGGTCAGGCGGCCCGCGACATGGCCGGCGAGTGCGGCCGCCAGCTCCGGGCGATCGGCAAAGCCGTTCCAGCTAAAGCCGGCGTCGCTCAATTGCTCTCGTGCCATGTCCGCCCGTCGCGTTCGATCAGCGCAATCGAGGCCGATGGCCCCCATGTGCCGGCCGTATAGCCCTGCGCCTCCTGCCTGGCGCTCTCCCAGGCGTTCTGAATCGGGTCGATCCATTTCCACGCGGCCTCGACCTCGTCGCGGCGCATGAACAGCGTCTGGTTGCCGCGCACGACATCCATGATCAGCCGCTCATAGGCGTCCGGCGCGCGTCCGTCGAAGGATTGCGCGAAGCTCATGTCGAGCGGAATCTGGCGCAGCCGCATGCCGCCCGGACCGGGATCCTTGATCATGATGAACTGCTTGACGCCTTCGTCGGGCTGCAGCCTGATGACCAGCTGGTTGGCGAAGATCGGCCCGGCGCTATCGCCGAAGATCGAGTGCGGGATCGGCTTGAACTCGATGACGATTTCCGAAACCCGGGTCGCCAGCCTTTTGCCGGTCCTGAGGTAGAACGGAACGCCCGACCAGCGCCAGTTGCCGATCTCGGCCTTGATGGCGACGAAGGTCTCGGTGTTGCTGTCCTTGCCGAGTTCCTCGACATAGCCTTTCACCGGCCCGCCGGCCGAGGCACCGGCGCGATACTGGCCGCGCACCGTGTGCTTCGGCGCCTCGTTGCCATTGACGCGCTTCAGTGCCCTGAGCACCTTCAGCTTTTCGTCGCGCACCGCGTCGGCGTCCATCGACGACGGCGCCTCCATCGCGACGAGGCAGAGCAGCTGCAGCATGTGGTTCTGCACCATGTCGCGCAGCGCGCCAGCCTTGTCGTAATAGGTGACGCGGTCTTCCAGGCCGACCGTTTCGGCGACCGTGATCTGCACATGGTCGACATTGGCCGAATTCCACAGCGGCTCGTAGAGCGCGTTGGCGAAACGCAGCGCCATCAGGTTCTGCACCGTCTCCTTGCCGAGATAGTGATCGATGCGGAAGATTTGGCTTTCGTGGAAGTCGTCGCCGACCAAATCGTTGAGCGCCCGTGCCGAGGCGAGATCGCGCCCGATTGGCTTCTCCAGCACGATGCGCGAGTTCGGCGTGATCAGATTGTGCTCTTTCAGCTTGTGCGAGATGTCGCCGAACAGTGCCGGCGCCACCGCCAGGTAGAAGGCGCGGATGCGGTCGCTGTCGCCGATCGCCTTCTTCAACTTGTCGAAGCCGGCGCCGGTGGTCGCGTCGGCCGAGACATAGGAGAGCCGCGCCAGAAAGGTTTTCAGCTCCTTGGCGTCGATATCGGCTGGTTTCACATGATCCGATATCGCTTGCTTGGCGAAGGCCTGGAATTCCTCGTCGGTCATCTTCGAGCGCGAGGTGCCGATGATCCGCGTCGGTTCGGAAAACTGGTGGTCGCGCTGGCGATGGTAGAGCGAGGGCAGGAGCTTGCGTTCCGACAGGTCGCCGGTGCCGCCGAAAATGATGAAGTCGAAAGGATCGACGGGTATGATCTGGCTGGTCATGGTCTGTCCGCTTTGACGCCGGTCGCATTGACGGGGCTGATATAATCTAATCGATTTAAATTTTCCAGTGCCATGGTGTCACATCTAAGTCTGGAGTGTGCCCCTTGACACTGGCACAAGCCGGAGGTCTGTCGACGGACGATGGTTCCGGGAAGCCTTCGCACCTGCAACATAGAGCGGGATTGTGACGAAAGCCAAAGGAGAAATTGGCGTTTGCCGCACATCTTTCGAGGGTTGTGGCCGGCGCAATGGGTTGTCTTCATCATGGGTGAGAAAAGCATGCGCCTGGAAAACAAGGTCGCCATCATCACAGGTGCGGCGTCGGGCTTCGGCGAAGGCATGGCCAGGCGCTTTGCCGAGGAGGGCGCCAAAATCGTTGTCGCCGACCTCAATGCCAGGGGCGCGGAACGCGTCGCCGCCGAGATCGGCAAGGCCGCGATCTGGACCCAGACCGACGTTTCGCTACGTTCCGAGTTCGATGAGATGGTCTATGCCGCAAAGAGCGCCTTCGGCCGCATCGACATCATGGTCAACAATGCCGGCTACACCCACCGCAACGGCGACATGCTCGATGTCAGCGAAGAGACTTTCGACCTGATCACCGCCGTCAACATGAAGGCGATCTACCACGCGGCGCTTGCCGTGGTGCCGATCATGGAGCGGCAAGGCGGTGGCGTCATCCTGACCACCGCCTCCACGGCCGGTCTCAGGCCCCGGCCCGGCCTCACCTGGTACAACGCCTCGAAAGGCTGGGCGATCACAGCGACCAAATCGATGGCGGTTGAACTGGCGCCGAAGAACATCCGCGTCAACTGCCTCTGTCCCGTCGCCGGCGAGACCGGCATGCTGGAGAAATTCATGGGCGCCGACACGCCCGAGATCCGCGAGAAGTTCCGCGCCTCGATCCCGCTCGGCCGGCTCTCAACGCCGCTCGATATCGCCAACGCTGCACTCTGGCTTGCCTCGGACGAGGCTGCCTTCATCACCGGCGTGGCGCTGGAGGTCGATGGCGGGCGCTGCATCTGAGCTGCGACCGCCGGGAAACTGATCGCCCGGCTGTCCGGCTGCTATCCGGCGCTTAACCGCCACTGCCGATCGTCAGGCGCCAGTCTTGATGTAGGTCTTGTAGACCCAGCCGCGCTTGCCGTTATAGACGATCTGGCACCATTTCTTGCAGCTTATGACTTGCACCGAAGTCTTGGCTGGCACGGTGAGCATCGCGGCCGCTTTCTGTTTCGGGCCGGCCCGCATCGTGACGGCCTTGAGGATGCGTCCGGTAGCGGCGCTCGCTTTCTGTGGCTTGGCCTGGCTGTCGTCAGCTTGGCTCGCGGCCGCTGCCGCAACCTGCGGCTTTGGCGTGGGAATTGCGGCGGTCTGTGCGCCGTCCATGCTGTCGTCGGTCGCTCCATCCTCTGGTGCGGCGACGTTGGACAGCGCAGTCGTTGCGTCGTTTTTCGCTGCCGGCTCGGCGAAGGCCGCTGCCGACGGTTTGGCGTTATCGTCAGCAGGCTTGCTTGCCGCCTGCTCGGAGGTGGCGGTCGCCGTGCTGGCGGACGCGGCTTCCGTGTCCGCACCGGACCAGCGCGGGTCATTGGCCGCCAGCGCCGGGATGCTGGCCTCCTTGGCCGCCACCGCGGGTGAAACCGCGTCGGCCTTGCGCGCTGCCTGCGGTGCAGCCGCAGCCACCGTCGCATTCGCGGTCGGGGGCGCAATCTTCGTTGTTTTCACCGGAACGGCTGGAACGGTCTGCGCGGGGCTCGCGATTGCTTGCCGGTCGTTGGCCGGCAATGCCAGCCATAGCGCCACACCCGCGACGCCAAGCAGCGCGGCAGTGCCGACCGCTGCAATCACCAGATGTGCGTTCGAGCGGACTCCCTGCCAGAAAGAGGGCCGCATCTCATAACCGAACTGCATGGCGAAGCGCCGCCGTTCCGGCGCACCGAAACTGAAGGGCTCGTTCACTCCACTACCTCCAACATACGGGCCGACGTTCTTTCGATCGGCGCCAGAAATGCGGCTTTCGATCGGCATCGGTCCCAAAACCTAAGCGGGCAAGCCCGCGGAAGTCCCCGTTTGATAGCCCAGAACCGCTACCTTTTGCCGGCGATTGTGGCATCAGTGCGCCCTAACCGGGAATTTTGCACACTTGTTAAGGATTCTGCAACGTGTCGCTGGGGCAAGCCAACAGCAGACTTAACAGTCTGATTCCGCGTGGAGATGCCTTTTCTAGATCCTGTCCCGCAGCGCAAACCAGTTGAGCGCCAGGAACAGCAGCGGCGTGCGAAAACGTCGACCGCCGGGGAAGGGCGGTATCTTCAGGTCCTCGATCAGCTTCAGCCGGTCGCGATTGCCGGCGATCGTCTCGGCATAGAGCTTGCCGAAGAAGTGGGACAGCATGACGCCGTGGCCGGAATAGCCACCGGCCGAGATGACGTTCGGCATCACCTCGCGCACGAACGGTTTGCGCGGCACCGTGATGCCGACATAGCCGCCCCAGCCATGGGTGATCTCGACATCCTTCAACTCGGGATAGAGCTCCGATATCTGCCGGCGGATGTGGATATGGATGTCCTTCGGATCGTTGACGGCATAGATCTCGCGCCCGCCGAACAGCAGACGGCCGTCCCTGGTCTTGCGGAAATAGCGCACGACGAAGCGGGAATCGTCGACGGCCTCGCCGCCCGGCAGCACTTGTGTGTCAGTCCCGAGCGGCACTGTAGCGCCGATGAAGGAGCCGATTGGCATGATGTGCGCGGCGCTCACTGGCTCGAGCGTGCCGCCATAGGCGTTGACGCCGATCAGGCATTTTTCAGCAGTGATCGTGCCTTTCGGTGTCGTGACCCTTACCTTGCCGCCACTGGAGCTGATGCCGGTTGACGGCGTTTGCTCGAACAGCTGGGCGCCCGCTTCCGCCGCCACCATTGCCGTGCCGATCACCAGCTTCAGCGGGTGGATATGCCCCGTGCCGGTGTCGCGCGTGCCGCCGAAATAGGCGGTCGAACCCAGCCGCTTCGCCGTCTCACGGGCGTCCATGAACGTCATATGCGGATAGTTGAAGCGGTTCGCCATGATCTCGGCATGCGCCTTGTAGTCGTCGACGTAACGCTGCTTGTGCGCCACCGACATCTGGCCCGGCATGTAGTCGATTTCGATGTTGTTGACGGCAGCGAATTCAAGGAGGTGCGCCTTGGCCTCTTCGGCAAGGTCGAACAGCGCCTTGGCGCGGGCAAAGCCGTATTCCGCCTCCAGTTCCTCGGCCCAGGCGCGCTGGCCGGTACCAAGCTGGCCGCCATTGCGGCCCGACGCGCCGTCGCCGAAACGATGCGCCTCGATCAGCACGACATTGGCCCCCGCTTTGGCCAGATGCGCCGCCGCCGACAGCCCGGTGAAGCCGCCACCGACGATGACGACGTCGCATGTCCGGTCGCCATCGAGCGACGGGTACTCGGGCCTTGGTCCGGCCGTGTCCTCATACCAGGACCGCCCGGGTGAAATCGGAGATTGATAATTCATGATCGGTCAGACGTTGAGCAGCAGATACTCCCGCTCCCACGGGCTGATCACTTCCATGAAGGTCTCGAATTCTGCCCGCTTGATCGCCGCATAGGTTGCGGTGAACGACTTGCCGAGGAGCGCGCCGAGCTCTTCGTCCGCCTCGAACAGGTCGACGGCTTCGAGCAGGCCGCGTGGCAGGTCGATCTCGTCTTCATTGGCGGTCGTCAGCACCGGCGGCTCGGCCTTGATCTTGTTGGTCATGCCGATCAGCCCGCAGGCGAGCGACGCGGCCATCGCCAGATAGGGATTGGCGTCCGAGGAGGGGATGCGGTTTTCGACGCGCCGCGCCGCCGGGTCCGAGCGCGGCACGCGGAAGGCCGTGGTGCGGTTGTCGTAGCCCCATTTGTTGTTGACCGGCGCCGAGGCCGCCTGCGTCAGCCGGCGGTAGGAATTGACATAGGGCGCGAACATCACCAGCGCGTTCGGCACATGCTTCTGCATGCCGCCGATGAAGTGGAAGAAGGCGTCCGTTTCCGAACCGTCCTCGGCCGAGAAGACGTTGCGGCCGGTCTTCTTGTCGATGATCGACTGGTGGATGTGCATGGCCGAGCCGGGCTGGCCCTGGATCGGCTTGGCCATGAAGGTGGCATAAATCTCATGCTTCAGCGCCGCCTCGCGGATGGTGCGCTTGAACATGAACACCTGGTCGGCGAGTTCGATCGGGTCGCCATGGCGCAAATTGATCTCGAGCTGACCGGCGCCCTCCTCATGGATCAGCGTGTCGATCTCCAGGCCCTGGCTCTCAGAGAAATGGTAGATGTCGTCGATCAGCTCGTCGAACTCGTTGACGCCTGCGATCGAATAGCCGGCGCCACCGCCGATAGGCCGCCCTGAGCGCCCGACCGGCGGCGTCAGCGGATAATCCGGATCGGGGTTCTTGCGCACCAGGTAGAATTCGATCTCGGGCGCCACCACCGGCTTCAGGCCGCGTTTGTCATAGGCTGCAAGCACGCGCTTCAGCACATTGCGCGGTGTGAACTCGACCGAGCGGCCGTCCTGGTGGACGAGGTCGCAGATCACCGCGGCCGTCGGATCCTCTTCCCAAGGCACCACGGTCAGTGTCGAAAGGTCGGGCATCAGCTTGAGGTCGCCGTCGTCCTCCGGATAGTGGAAGCCGTTGCCGTCCTCCGGGTAGCCGCCGGAAATCGTCGTCATGAACACCGCCGAAGGCAGCGCCAGCGAGGTGTTGGAGGTAAACTTCTTCGACGGCATCATCTTGCCGCGGGCGACGCCGGCCTGGTCCGGGGTGATGCATTCGATGTCTTCGATGCCGCGCCATTCCAGCCAGGCGCTGACTTCCTTCCAGTTCTTGACGCCACGTTGGTTTTTCACAAAGGCAGGCGTACGGACACGTCCTCCGCGGCTCGACGGACGGACTTCCTTTTTCGCAGGCGGCATCATTCACCAGATTGGGTTGCGGATTGCCGAGTATAGCCGTGGCCGGCGATGGAAGGGAAGGGGAGCCGGTTGCCGTACGCCCCGCCAGTTGAAAATCGCTGCAGGCAGCTTAGGTTTTGGCCACCCGCAGACTCGGGCGGTCCCAGGGTGGAAGGCGTCGAATGCAAGACAGGCCAAAACTGACGACAATCGGCTTCGATGCCGACGACACGCTGTGGCAGAACGAGCAGTTCTTCCGCATGACCGAGAAGCGCTTCGCCGGGCTGCTCTCCGATCATGGCGAGCCGGAACACATTTCGGCAAGATTGCTGGAGGCCGAGAGGCGCAACCTTGGCGTCTACGGTTTCGGCATCAAGGGGTTCACCCTGTCGATGATCGAGACGGCGATCGAAATCACCGAGGGTCGCGTGCCGGCGCCCGTCATCGCTGAAATCCTCGCCGCCGGCCGTGAGATGCTGAGCCACCCGATCGAGCCGCTTCCCCATGCGCGCGAGACGGTAGAGAGGCTCGCCGGCGCCTATCGCCTGGTGCTGATCACCAAGGGCGATCTCTTCGACCAGGAGCGCAAGCTGGCGCAATCGGGCCTCGGCGATCTGTTCGACGCCGTCGAGATCGTCAGCGACAAGAGCGCGGCCACCTACACCAGGATCTTCGGCCGTCATGGCGACGGGCCTGAGAAGAGCATGATGGTTGGCAACTCGCTCAAGTCCGATGTGGTGCCGGCCATCGAGGCCGGCAGCTGGGGCATCCACGTGCCGCATGAATTGACCTGGGTGCTCGAACATGTCGAGCCGCCGTCGGCCGCGCTGCGCTTTCGCCAGATCGCCGATCTCGGCGAACTGCCCGCTCTGGTGGAGAGCATCACGACACCAGGCTGATGACATCGCGGCCATTGAACCGGCCGCCGAAAATTCAAACCGTCAGCTACGGCACAATCCGATCAACCGGTCGATCACCGGTTGTAGCCTTTCGGGTGTGATCGGCTTGGCGACCACGACATCGATCACGCTCGACAGGCCGAGGCTCTCGGGCGTGCCATTCTTGGTTGAAAGCAGGACCACCGAGGGTAGTGCCCTGCCCGAGGTCCGCCGCAGCGCGTCGATGCCGGACAGCAGCGTGTCGCAGTCCTTGTTGTCGGCTCCCCCGTCCAGCACGATCGCGCCGGGGATGAGGGAACGCAGCGCCTTCGCCGCCGTCTCGGGCGACTCCGAGATCGGCTTGAGCCCGGATTTCTCGACGATTTTCGAAACCACGACCCGGTTGATCGGTGATTTCCCAACGACGAGCACCTGTGAGAAGTCCGTTACCATCTCGATGCTCGCGCCGCGTTCCGACAGATCGAGGTGTTTTACAGTCCTGGTCTCGCGATTCAAAGGGGACATGGGCGGGCGGGCACTCATCTCTGTTTCAATGCAGGGT
>NZ_JBWLUZ010000028.1:0-76126 GCF_057784325.1 Mesorhizobium sp. CNPSo 4689 | reverse complement strand
GGGGTGGGTTTCGCCGGTCACCCAGGACAGGGGGCCATGAATAAAGAAAGCGTAGGCCCTGACCCCACTATGCCATTGGCATGGCTGCGAGAACAGCCTTCTCTGTTAGTCAGTTCCAGAACGCCTGAACGCGTCTCGCCGCCGCTCGGAGCCGCTGCTTGTCTTCCTCTTACCGCTCGCGCTTGGCGCGGAGCGCTTCAGCCCTTGATGTCCGCGCTCGCTTTCGCGGCCGCTACCAGCTGGATCGAGGGCCGCTCACCGGGGGGGCTGGTCTTGGCGACGACGACCCTGTCGCGTCCTTCGCCCTTGGCATCGTAGAGCGCGTGATCGGCGGCATTGGTGGATTTCGGCCCAGCCCGCGCCATGCTCGGGGTAGGCGGCGACGCCGAACGAGACCGTCACGGTGCCCAGTGTGCGACCGCGATGCGTCAGATGCAGCTGCCTGATAGCCTGGCGCAGCGCTTCCGCCCGCTCGGCGCCTTCCTCGAGCGAGCATCCCGGCATGACGATGGCGAATTCCTCGCCGCCATAGCGCGACACGACATCGCTGTCCCTGGCGTGCTCGCGACGCGCGGTGGGCTGAAACGTTCCAGCCTCTTCGTATCGGGGAATGAGATCAGCGCCGGTTGGCGCGGAGCATTCCCCTGAACAGATATTCCGATAGTTCCGCCGAGAACGAACCTTGCGTCGGTTCGATATCATTTGCCGCTTTTTGCCTGCTCGATCAGTTTCTTCAGCGTTGCCAGATCGGTCGCGCCGGGGAAGATCTGGTCGCCGGCGACGAAGCCTGGTGTTCCCGTGATCCTCAGCGCCTGGGCCAGCTCCACATTGCGGTCGATTAGCGCCTGAATGTCGGGCTGCTGCATGTCGGTTTTCATGCGCTCGACATCGAGCCCGGCCTCAGCGGCGATCTTGAGCACGACCGCCTCTGTCACCCTTGTCCTGGACCCAAGGAGCGCCTTGTGAAACGCCGTGTACTTACCTTGCTTGTCGGCGGCGAGCGCCGCCTTGGCCGCAAACATCGAATCCGGGCCGAGGATGGGGAATTCCTTGTAGACGATCCTGAGCTGCGGATCGTCGGCCACGGCCTGGTCCATGATTGGCGCCATCTGCCGGCAATAGGGGCAATTATAGTCGAAGAATTCGACCAGCGTGACGCTGCCTTGCGCATTGCCGCCGACCGGGCTCTGCCTGTCGTGGAAGATGTCGTCTGCACGCGCCTTGAGCACCGCCTTGGCCTGGGCTGCCTCCGCTTCACGTTGGCGCTGGTCCAGGCTTTGCAGCGCCTGCACGAGAACCTCTGGGTGCGCGAGGATATAGTCGTGTATCCGCTGGTCGAGCTGATCTTGGGACATTTCGCCTGCGGCGTTCGCCGATTGCAGCGCCCCTTGAACCCCTGGATCGAGCAGGAACCATCCCGTCATTCCTACAAGCAGGAGGGCGCCAAGGATGCCGCGATATCGGTTCACCTCCTTTGCTCCTGTGCTCATGTTCGTCTCCCCTTGCTATCCGTTAGGACCGCCGGATGCCGGCGTGCCGCCGGTGAGAAATGGTCAAAATAGGCTCTTCAATTTCGCCAGCCAGCCTTCGTCCTGTTCGTGGTGCGGGCGCTCGACATTGTTGGTCAGCGCGTTGACGAAGGTGATGAGATTGACGGGCGCGAAGTTCAGGCCGTGGAAGTTCGCCCGCCAGCGACCCTCCTTGTCGATCACGTGGGTGACGGTGCCGTGCATCTGGTAGCCGTCGTCGCTCAGGCTGAACTTGTGGCCGAAGGCTTCTGCAAGTTTGCGGGTCGTGTCCTCGGGTTGATCCTGGGTGGTGGTCAGGAACAGCCAGTTGACCGGATCGAGCCCATGCGCCGGCCCGTAGTTGCGAAGCACTTCCGGCGTGTCCCTCGTCGGGTCGGTGGTGATGGTGACGAAGGTGACCTGGCCCTTCATCGGCGTGCCGTTCACCATTTTCTGGATTTCGGCGATCTTCTCGGCATGCAGCGGACACACGTCCGGGCACGAGGTGTAGATGAAGTGGAGGACGACGACCTTGCCGGTGAGGTCAGCCCGCCGCACGATACGCCCGTCGGCGGTGCGCAGCGTGAAGTCTGGCGCCGGTTTGTCGATCTGCTGGAAATATTTCTCGTCGGACTCCAGCATGGCGTCGACCTCGTCGAGCGTATGCGCCCTCGCGTGAGCGAAGCCGGCGACCAGCACCGCGAACGCTGCCAGCAGCACACGCATCCATTCGCTCCAACTCGGCGGGATATGACGAGCCGCCAGCGCGCTTTCAATTCTGACATGCATCGGTCATTTCCTTTCCCGGTTTGCGGCGATGCGGCCGCGGATGAAGTCGACCATGTCGCGTGAGTCCCATTCAGCCGGCCCGATCAACCGGCCGATCTCCTTGCCTTCACGGTCGATCAGCAACGTCATCGGAAGGCCTACGGCGCCGAGCGTGAACATCGCCTTGGCGGAGCTGTCTATATTCAGGGCAAGGTGCGTGACGCCTGTTTCGGCGTAGAACTTTTTGACGATGTTCGGGCCCGCGCGGTCCATGGAGAGCGCGACGACCTCGAAATCCCGTCCGCCGAGCTTTTCTTGTAGCCTGTCAAGTGTCGGCATCTCCTTCCGGCAGGGCGCGCACCATGTCGCCCAGATGTTGAGCAGCACGACCTTGCCGGAAAAGCTGGCGAGCGTTTTCGGCTGGCTGGCGCCGTCGGTGAAGCTGATTTCCGCAACCGGCACGGGCGCCTCGTGAACCGCAAAGTTCTGCGGCGGTTCAGCGGCTGATACGGGCCGCCAAAACGTCAGCAACATCGCAATCAGGACCAATCGGCTCATTATCACGGCCGTTCATTCCGTGGCGTAGACAGTCGGCGCCTTGCCGTCCTTTGTGAAGGCATAGATCGTCCAGGTCCCATCCTTCTCGCCGCCCATGCCGGGCGCGCCCGTCGGCATGCCGGCCAGCGTGATGCCCGTGATGGCAGGACGTTCCGTAAGCAGCTTCTTGACGATGTCGACGGGCACCAGGCCGTCAACAATATAGCCGTCGACCATCAGCGTGTGGCAGCCTTGGAGGTCGGCCGGCACGCCGGCGTCGCTGCTGATCTGCGAGAGATTGTTGACCGACTTGATCTCGACCTTGAAACCGTTGTGCTCGAGGTAGTTGGCATAGGATTCACAGCAGCTGCATTGCGGGTTCTTGTACATCACCGCATTGATGGTCGCCGCGAACGCAGGCAGCGGCGTCGCGATCAACAGGGAAAGGGCGGCGAGGCGGTAGGTCAGTTTCATTGCAGTTCTCCTTGGTTGAACGAAGAGGTTCAGTTTACGCGGAAGACCGTCATCAGGCCGGCCATCTGGTGGTCGGCGACATGGCAGTGCAGCATCCAGTCGCCGGGATTGTCGGCGACGAAGGCGCATTCGATTATGTCTTTCGGGGCGAGCAGTACCGTGTCCTGCCACTGCCTATGCGGCACCGGCGAACCGTTGCGCGAAAGCACCAGCATGCTGAAGCCATGGACATGCATGGGATGCCACCACGCCGTTTCGTTGCGCATGGTGAGGTGGCAGGTGGCGCCGCGTTCAAGCGTGAACTGCGGTGCCATGCCTGCATGGCCGTCGCCGGTCATCGACATGCCATTGATCGCCCACGCAGCGCCGCCATGCATGCCAGGCGTCGCCATGCCCATCATGCCGCCGACGCCGGCGAGCTTGCCGCCACCCATCATGCCGCCCTGCAGCACGATCTCCTGGCGTACGACATTCGCGAGGTCCGGCGCGGGCAGCGGATTGAGCGGCAGGGCAAGCGACGCGTCGAGCGGATGCGCCCTGAGCGGCGGTTCGGCGTCATAGGCGAGCGTGGTCAGCGTATAGGCAAGCCCATCATAGAAGTCGTCGATCACGGCGTGCCGGCTGCCGGGGTCGCCCTGCATGTCGAGCACGATGTCGATGCGCATGGCTGGGGCCAGCACAAGGCGGCCACCCTCCGGTTCATGCGGATCGCAAGGCTGACCGTCTATGGCGATGGCGACCGGGCTGTGTCCTTGGAAGCGCAGCGCCATCATGCGCGCAAGCGAGGCATTGGCGAGCCGCAACCTGACACGCTCGCCCGCCTTGACGCTGAGGTCGGCCGGCGCTCTGCCGTTGATGGTGACGACATTGCCGACGCGGCCGGACATCGCCGCATCCATCGCGCTGCCGAAGCCGGCGGCGATCTGGCCGCCGGACGCGAGCCGCCAGTCTTGCAGCAGCCACAGAAGGTCGCGGTCGACGGCGACCGGCTCACGTTCCTCGACGATGAGCGCGCCGGCGAGCCCACGGCCGAGCTGCACCAGGCTGTCGGCGTGGGGGTGATACCAGAAGGTCCCCGCATCGGGCGGCGTGAATTCATAGACGAAGCTCTCGCCCGGCTTGATGGGTGGCTGGGTCAGGCCTGGCACGCCGTCCATGGCGTTCGGCAGGCGGATGCCATGCCAGTGGACGGTCGTGTCTTCCTCCAGCCCGTTCTCGACGGTGATGCGCACGGGCTCGCCTTGCCGCAGGCGCAGCATCGGGCCGGGGATGGTGCCGTCATAGGCCCAGACAGCGGTTGACGGCCCATCCGCGCCGCTGAATCGCGCCTGACCCGGCGCGACCTTGATCTGGCGTTCGTCCACGGCGGAGGCGCGGGCGGGACGCAGCGAAGCGGACACGGCAGCACCCGCCGCCGCGACGAGAAATCCGCGGCGCGAGACAGCAAAACTGAAATCGGTATTCACCTTGAACCCTTCTGGACCCACGAGACCGATGGAGCGGAGCGGCATTGGTTCTCGTCATTGCGATCTGCGAATTGGTCTCGACACGCGGAACGCGCGCAAAGACGATCAGACGCCGAAGTCGCCTGCCTGTGACAGGGACTGGGCGTCAGCTCAGATTGCTGGATCTGGGAGGGTATGGGTCGGGCAGGGAACTTCGCCCGCTGAGGAACGGGGTGGGCAGCGCCGGCGGCTGCTGTGGCCGGGGAACCGCCGTCACGGTGAGGTCTTGCGGCAGCACCGCGAGCACGGGCGCAATGCAGGTCGGTGGACAATGCATCGGATTGTCGCTGCCGCCGGCATCCTTGAGGCAAGCCTTGCAGTCGCCATCCATGGTGGCATCGGCTGCCATCTTGCCCATGCCAGTATCGGTAGACATGGCCATGCCGTCATCGGCTGTCATTGCCATCTTTGCCGACATCACGCTCGCCTGAGCGGCGGACAGGCTGAACCCTGCGGCCAGGAAGACCGCGAGCAGCATGACTAAGAGATGTCTTGGCGACAGCCGGGCCATCATCTGCCTAGGCTGGCCGCAAAGCACGGCTTTTGCAAGTCCCAAGCCCGTGATCACCCGGCGCTGCGACATCAAGACCGCTCGGCATGGCTTGGCGCCTTATCGCCCGGATCGACAGCCGTTGCAGTGGCAGATTGCTCGAATTGAGGCGACACGATGCCTGCATCACTCCACCTTCTGCCGGAATTTCGAATGGCAACTCGAGCAGTCCTGCAGGATGAGATGCAGCAGATGCTCGGCCGGCAGTTTGGCGGGGTCGGTTTCCGTGGCGTTAGGCCGCTTGCCGAGGAGGCTGCCGCCATCCATCGGCAGGCCCGCTCCCATCCGCATGTCGTCGCCAATTTCGGCCGGCGCCTTTTCGGCCTTGGCGGCGAGTGCTGCGGCGAGCCGGCCGATGTGACGGCCGAGTGCATCGAATTCAGGCCGCCCCTGGCCGATCTCCAGCTTGGCGCCTGATGGCGCGCCCAGCGTGCCCTCGGGGAATTCGGCGATCAGGGCAGGGCCGGTGCGGGCGCTGAGCGTCGCGGCCGCTGCCTTGAAGCCGGCGGCGTCATAGGCGCGCTTGCCGTCGAACATTTCGGCGACGGTTTTCGCCGCTGCCGCCATCTCTTTCATCGAAGCCTGGCGCGCCGTCACGATGGCTTCGCTCGGGGCCGCGGTCAGCGACGAGGCCACGACCAGCGATGAGGCCAGAGCCAGCATCGCCGCGGCGGACACGGTGCCGGTCCTCATGCCTGCACGTCGAGAACGCCCATCATGCCGAGCTGTTCGTGCTCGAGGATATGGCAGTGATACATGCGTGGCCCCGGCCGTTCCTGCCGCAGCAGGAGCCGCACCGTTTCGCCGCGCGCCACATTCACAGTGTCCTTCCAGGCAAGATAGGACGGCTTGGAGATGATGCCGTCGCGCTCGCGCTCGAACACCTGGAACTGCGTGCCGTGGACATGGAACGGATGGTCCATGTCGGCCTGGTTGACGATCTCCCAGAGCTCGGTCTCACCGGCCTTGGCGACAATGTCGACGCGGGCCATGTCGAAGGCCTTGCCGTTGATCAGGAAGCCCATCTCCATGCCGGTGGCGTTAATCGCCATGGTCTCGGTGAAGACCAGGCGCCGGCTGAGGGCAGGGGCTGGGAGCGGCGCGATCGGCCGCAGCCGCTCGGGCAGCGGCGGGACCGCTTGCACCGGCGTCTCGGAGACATCGACCGTGAGCAGCGTCAGTCCCGCATCGGCTGGGCGGCCGGGCCCCATCCAGCCGCGATCGTAGTCGGCGGGACCGGGCTTGTCGAAGGAGACGACCAGCTCGATGCGCTCGGCCGGGCTGAGCAGGATCTCGTCGGCCGTAACCGGCTTCTCCAGCAGGCCGCCATCCGTTCCGATGATCGTCGTCGGCGCGCCATCGAAGGCGAGCTTGAGGAAGCGCGCATTGGTGGCGTTGTAGAGCCGCAGGCGCCGCTTGGCGCCCTTCGCCACCGAAAGCCGCGGGTTCTTCTGGCCGTTGACCAGCACATAGTCGCCGACACGGCCGTTCATCAGGTCGCTCATGGTGTTGGCGGGCATCGAGCCGTCGGCGGCCAGCCGAAGGTCGCTCAGCACCAGCACAGTATCGCCATACTCGGCTGGAACCGGATCGACTTTGGACTTGACCACGAAGGCGCCGGCAAGGCCGCGATAGACCTGCTCGGCCGTCTTGCCGTGCGGATGAGGGTGGTACCAGTAAGAACCGGCGCTGCCGTCCGGCAGGTCGAAGGCATAGATGCGGTCATTGCCCGCTGCCACAGGATCCATCGGGTTGCCGTCCTGGTCGGCAGGCACCGGCATGCCGTGCCAGTGGATCGTGCTGGCTTCCTCGCCGATGCGGTTGGCGAAGGTGATCTCGACACGGTCGCCCTCGAATGCCTCGATCAGCGGGCCTGGGCTCTGGCCATTATAGGCAGGGATCGGCGTGTCCTGTCCCTCGGCAAAACACGCGACAGCGGGCTCGGCCGTCAGCCTCGCCTTGAACAGGCCGGGACGTGCGGCCTCGTTGGCCAACAGCTGCAATTCGCGCAGCGCCTTGCCCTCGGGCAGCATGGTCGCACCTTGCGACATGTCGCCCATATCGTGTCCTGAATGACCGCCCATCCCCGGCTTAGTGGACATGTGGTCCATTTTCATCTGCGCCAGCGCGCGCGGACTCGCCAGCACCGTCGCCAGGCCTGCCGCCAGAAAACCGCGTCGATGCATCTTTCGCTCCTCGATACGGATAGAAGAGGTCTCCGCCGGATTACCTCATCCCCGGATTCCGTCAGGCTAAGGGTTCCAGTAGCTGGAAGGTCAAGAACCTGCCTTTCATCAAAGCAGAACATTACCATCGCGCTGGGGCTGAAGGCGGTGTTGACAGTGATCGGCATCACCGGTCTGTGGCTCGCCATCCTGGCCGACACCGGAGCGACGGTCCTGGTGACGGCGAACGCGATGCGGTTGCTACGCTGGAGGGGAGCAGCGTAGCGCGAGCTCGGGCGCGACGGCGCATGTGCTAGAGCGTATTAGCCCTTGACGTCCGCACTCGCTTTCGCGGCCGCTACCAGCTGGATCGAGGGCCGCTCGCCGGGAGCACCGCTCTTCGCGACGACAACCCGGTCGCGTCCTTCGCCCTTGGCATCGTAGAGCGCGTGATCGGCGGCATTGGTGATTTCGGCCCAGCCCGCGCCATGCTCGGGGTAGGCGGCGACGCCGAACGAGACCGTCACGGTGCCCAGTGTGCGACCGCGATGCGTTAGATGCAGCTGCCTGATAGCCTGGCGCAGCGCTTCCGCCCGTTCGGCGCCTTCCTCGATCGAGCATCCCGGCATGACGATGGCGAATTCCTCGCCGCCATAGCGCGACACGACATCGCTGTCCCTGGCGTGCTCGATCAATGTGGCGGCGACCTGTTTGAGCACGAGGTCGCCGGCTTCGTGGCCGAACGTGTCGTTGAACTGCTTGAAATGATCGACGTCGAGCATGAGGATCGTCAGCGGCTGCGCCGAGCGCTCCATCCGGCGCAGTTCGCGGCTGCTGGTTTCCTCGAGATAGCGCCGGTTGAACAGGCCGGTGTTCGGATCGCGGATCGATTGCTGCCTGAGCGTCTCGCGCAGGCGTAGATTGGCCAGCGCCAATGCCAGCGTGTCGACGACGCCGCGCAGGATCTGCTGCCGTTCAGCCAGCCATTGCGGCTTGTCGGCCGCGTTCGGCTCGCACAAATGCAGGATGCCCAGCGTCTCGCCTTGCGCCGCCAGCGGCATGCAGACATAGCCCTTCTTGCCGTTCTCGGTGATATGGGCGCAGCGCGGCGTCAGCATGCCAGGGCCGGCGACATGCTCCTGGCCGCGCCGCAGCGCCCAGCAATCCTCGGGCGCAAATTGCGTGACGCTCGACCGGACGTCGCCCCAATGCGCCATCTCCTCGACCAGGTTGCGCGAGGCGCTGGTCAAATGCACGGTTCCGCTCAAGCCGCCGAGGAACTCTGTCATGGCCGTGCCGACCACCGAGAAGGCTTCCGGGAAGGTCACGCAGGCCTGCAGCAGTTCGCCAAGCTTCACCAGGCGGGTCGTGGTTTCCGACTTCTCGTGCAGCTCGCGGTTGAGGATTGCCAATTGATCGGCACGCTCGTTGACGACCCCTTCGGCGCGGCGCAGCTCGCTGATGTCGTTGAGCGTGAGGACCAGACCGCCGTCGGATCGGCTGAGCGGACTGCAACTGGCGATGACCGGCAGATGCGAGCCGTCGGATCTCGTCAGGCGCACTTCGCCCTGGTGCTGGCGGCCGGTGGCCAAAGCCATTTCGACGGGAGAAGCGCCGGCCGCGAACGCACCGCCTCTCGGGTCGCGCACCGTCAGCACCGCATCCCATTGCTGCCCGACGATCTTGTCGGCGCGCCGCCCGATCATCGCTGCCGCCGCCGGATTGGCGCTGGCGATACGGCCGTCGCCGTCCAGCACCGCGATGCCTTCGGCCGCCGTCTCGACGATATCCTCGATATGCGCCCGCGCCGATGCAAGCTGGTCCGCCATCGTGTTGAACCCATCGGCCAGCTGGCCGAATTCATCCTTGCGGGCATGGCTGATGCGCGTCATGGCATTGCCTTTCGCCAGCGCTTCCATGCCGCGCATCATATCGTTGAGGCCGGCACCGAAACGGCTGAGCAGCAGCCATGCAAACCCCACCGCGACCAGCACGGCCGCCGCCGCGCTGAGGCCAACCAGCCAGAGCAGGTTGTTGGTGCGCTGTTCGGCGGCGCGCAGCAGGGGATCGTATTCAAGCAGTACGGCGCCGGCGATCGTACCCTCGGCATGCTGTATCGGAACGGCCAGTATGTCGATGCCTTCATTGGGATCGGAAAACTTGCGCGGGACGCCGTCCGCAAGGGTCTGGCCAACTTCGTTGCCGGGGTCGTGATCGAACCGGGAGCCGATATGGTGTTCTTCGTCAGCGGCATGGGAGATGACGGTCTTGTTACGGTCGACGACGACGAAATCTCGCAGGGAGCGATGGTGCTGCAACTCCAGGAATTCGCGCAGCGCATCAGGCCGCTCGAACAGCGAAGGCGTCCCGTCGGATGATTTGAAGACAATCGTGTCGGCTAGTTCCTGCGCGACATTGGTTGCTTCGGTCAGTCCCAGATATTTGGTCGCCGCGATCTGCGTGAAGATGGCGACGCCGCCAACCAGCCCGATCAAGGCCGCCGCGCTAACCATGCTGAGGATGATCTGGCTTCTAATGCGCATGGCACGAATCCGCCGGGAATGCCGGCATCCTATGCGCTGGATCGAGCCTGTATTTCATTGTCGGTCTTTTATTACCAAATGCTTATTAACGTACTAACGGCGATCAGCCCCGAAGCCTGTCCCGTAGCGTTTTCATGAGCGCAAAGACGGGTGATTGCCGACCCGCCGTCCGATAACAAAGGCCGCTCCCGTGCGAAGCGGCCTCGCTGTTCTGCCATGTCGCTTGCGGCCGTGTGGGACGGCCTTTTGGGAGTGCCCGACCGTGTCGTCAGCCCGGGCTTCGTGGGACTACCGCAGCCTTGCCGACCGAGGAAAATCCACCACTTCCGCCGCCGGCCGTGTATACTGGGCAGCAACGATCGCCTCGATCAGCAAGTCGAGCGCCGAAAGGGCCTCGCTGCTCGTTTCGTCGTCGCCGCGCAGATAGTGGCAGGCCCGCTCCAGATGCAGGCGAGCGGCGGCAAAGTCGCTTTTCATTAGCTTCTCCTTATTGCCCGCCGTCTAACGAACATGCGCGACTCGCTTTACCCGAAAGCAAACATCCACAGCCGCATTTGAATCGAATTGTCCGGACGCCGCTTGGTGCGCCGGAGGGTGAACGACCCGTGCAACCGATGTCGCCTGCAACCGTTGTTTCCGACAGAATGAGGGGTGCATGATTCCCTTCCTGCACAAATGGCGCTGGCCAGTCGGCATCGCGGCAGCGGCCCTGTTCCTGGTCCCGGCCGTGGCTTGGCCGGCGGAAAAGACCGGCATGTCGAGCGAAGGCATCTTCGTTCTCGAGATCATCCTTCTGCTGGTCGTCGGGCGCGGTCTTGGCGAACTGCTCGAACGCATCGGCCAGCCGGCCGTCATGGGCCAGCTCATCGCCGGTATTCTGCTCGGGCCTTCGCTGCTCGGCTGGCTTTGGCCCGAGGCAGAGCGTCTGGTTTTCTCCGGCGACGCTTCGCAAAAGAGCATGATCAACGCCATCGCCCAGCTCGGTGTGCTCCTGCTGCTACTGCTCACCGGCATGGAGACCGACCTCCGGTTGGTGCGCAAGGTCGGCCGCGCCTGCTTTTCCATCTCCGCCGCCGGCGTCGCGATCCCCTTCGTGCTCGGCTTCGCGGCCGCGCAGGCCATGCCGGCCTCGCTGCTCGCCGCGGGCAGCGAGCGCGTCGTCGCCGGCCTCTTCCTCGGCACCGCGCTGTCGATTTCTTCGGTCAAGATCGTCGCCATGGTGGTGCGCGAGATGAACTTCATGCGCCGCGACCTCGGCCAGATCATCGTCTCCTCGGCGATCATCGAGGACACGATCGGCTGGGTCATCATCGCCATCACAATCGGCATCGCGACCAAGGGGAGCATCGAGATCGGCAATCTCGTCTTCACGCTGGCCGGTGTCGCCGCCTTCATGCTGTTTTCCTTCACGCTCGGCCGCCGCATCGTCTTCGACGCCATCCGCTGGACCAACGACAGCTTCAGCAGCGAATTCGCCGTCGTCACCGTCATCCTTGTCATCATGGGCGCGATGGCTTTGATCACCGATCTGATCGGCGTCCACACCGTGCTCGGCGCCTTCGTCGCCGGCATATTGGTCGGCGAGTCGCCGATCCTGTCGCGCCACATCGAGGGCCAGCTGCGCGGCGTCATCACGGCGCTGTTCATGCCGGTCTTCTTCGGTGTCGCCGGCCTGTCGGCGGACCTCACCGTGCTGGTCGACCCACAACTGGCGCTGCTCACCGTCGCACTTGTCGCGATTGCCAGCCTCGGCAAGTTCGGCGGCGCCTTCATCGGCGCGGAGTTGGCCGGCATGTCGTTTCGCGAGGCGGTCGCGGTGGGCTGCGGCATGAATGCGCGCGGCTCGACCGAGGTCATCGTCGCCTCGATCGGCCTGTCGGTCGGCGTGCTCTCGCACAACCTCTTCACCATGATCGTCACCATGGCCGTCATCACCACGCTGGCGATGCCGCCCACGCTGCGCTGGGCGCTTGGCCGGCTGTCGATCGGCGAGGCCGAGAAGAAAAGGCTGGAGCGCGAGGAGATCGACCAGCGCGGCTTCGTCGCCAATCTGGAGCGGCTGCTGGTGGTGGCCGACGAGGGCGCCGTCGGCCGCTTCGCCGCCTACATGGCCGGCGTGATCGGCGCCGGCAAGCCGATGACGGTGCTGCATGCCGACGGTGAAACCGACGTCGAGCCGGGAGCGGAATCGAAGCTGGAGGAGATCGAGAAGGGCGCCGAGGACAACCGCGAGGCGGCGAAGGTGGCCGACGAGCAGCCCGCCGCCAGGGCTCCCGTCACCCGCCGGCATGGCACGCCCGTATCGGCACAGACGGTGGCGAAGGAGGCGCGCAAGGGCTACGGCATGCTGATTGTCGGGCTCGGTCGCGCGCTTACCGCCAAGGGTGGCTTCAGCCGCCGCGTCGACGAGATCGCCGGTGCCTTCGACGGCCCGCTCTGCCTGGTTCTGAAGCCCGCCGCCGCCGGCCGGCAGATGCCGAGGCTCGGCCCCGAGGCCGGCCGGATCCTGGTGCCGGTCAACGGCACGTCGGTCGCCCGCCGCGGCGCCGAGCTGGCGCTTGCCATTGCCAGCGTCACCGGCGCGCCGGTCAAGATGCTCCATGTTGCGCGGGTCGGCCGCGACGAGCCGCGCGACACCGTCTCGCATCGCCGCAGGGAGGCGGTGCTGAAGGACATTGTCGCGCTTGCCGACCGCTACGGCGTCGAAGTCGAGACCGCCATCCGCAGCAGGGCCGCCGCCGCCGATGCCATTGCCCGCCAGGCTGGCAGGGGGGTGGCGTTGATCGTCATGGGCGTGGCGCGGCGCCCGGGCGAGGAACTGATGTTCGGCGAGACGACGAGCGATGTGCTGCAGCGCTGCCGCTGCCCAGTGGTGCTGCTTTCCGACGAGCGGCTGCCTCGCGACGACACCCGCGTGGCCTCGCGCTCCGGCACCGGTTGACAGGGCAGGGCGGCGAGAGGTGTGGCCCTGCCGCGCTCACTTGCCTTCGAAGAAACTGCTGATCGCGGCTTCCAGCTTCTCGATGAATTGGGGGTTGTGGCAGCTTCCCGCCCAGATCATCGCGTTCAGGCGCATATCCCGGTTGAGGAAGTTCACCTTCCTGGTCTCCAGCAGATATTCGGCGATGTCGAAATGCCGTCCCTTGATGGCCTCGATCAGCGCATTGTTGCGCCCGGTCTTGTCCATCAAATTGACGTCGGCGCCATGCTCGACGAGCAGCTTCACGACATCCAGATGCCCGTTCTTGGCGGCTTCGATCAGCGCGGTGCGGCCGTAATAGTCAGCACGGGCATTGATGTCGATTGCGCGATGTTTCACGAGAGCCGAGATGGAAGCGTAATGGCCCTTGGCCGCCGCCAGGCTCAACGGCGTGCTCTTCCATTTGTTTCTGGAGTTCACGTCGATTTCGGGGTGCTCGATCAACGCTTCGACCGTCGCCGTGTGGGCATTGAGGGCCGAAAGATGCAGCGCCGACCAGCCGCCTTCGTCCGCCTGATTGATATCCGCACCGGCCGCCAGCTCCGATTGCACGGCCTCCGCATCGCCTTTCTCTGCGGCGACGAGCAGGCTTGACCACCCCCTGGCGTCTTCGGCTTCCAAGCTTTTGGTCAATGCGGTGGCTCCCGATGCGCCGGGCCAGAATACCACAGATCGTGCCGGTTTCGATGGCATCCGGCAACGGGATCGGCGACAAATCCTGGAGCAATGGCCGCTCCCGCGAGCGGCCATTGCTTTGGCACGCCTAGGCCGGCTGCAGTTCTGCCCTGCGCGGCAAAGGAGGGAAGGCGATGGCAATTCCCGCCGCACCCAGCCCGACAAGGGCCGAGCCGATGAACAGCCAAGAGTAGCTGGCATAGGCATCGAATACCATGCCGCCGGCGAGCGGTCCGAAGGCCATGCCGAGGCTGGAGAGCATTGTGGCGGCGCCGAGCACCGTGCCGATGATGCGCCCTCCGAAATATTCGCGCGCCAGCACCGCGTAGAGGGGCATCACGCCGCCATAGGTGGCGCCGAAGATGACGGCCAGCACATAGAACTGGTCGAGCTGCCGGACGGCGAGATAGCCGGCGATCACCACGGCCTGGATCGCCAGTCCGGCGACCAGCACCGGCTTGACGCCGAGACGGTCGGCAAGCACGCCATAGAGCAGCCTGCCGCCGAGCCCAGCAAGACCCTCGACGCTGTAGATGGTGACCGCCGCCATCGGGGCGACGCCGCAGAGCATCGCATAGCTCACCATGTGGAAGATCGGGCCGGAGTGTGCCGCACAGCAGGCAAAGAAGGTGAGGCCGAGCACGATGAACTGCGGCGATCGCAGCGCCTGGCCAACCGACATGCCGGGATCGTCGGCGGCGGGACCGGCAGCGGCGCCGTCTGCGGCAGTAACGGGGACAGGCGGCTGGCGCACCAGGAAGGCGACCGGCAACAAGAGCACCCAGGCCATCACGCCGATGTCGAACATGGCGGTGCGCCAGTCATAGGCCGTGATCAGCCAGCGCGCGAAGGGCGAGATCGTCATCGGCGCCACACCCATGCCGGCCGAGACCAGCGACACCGCAAGGCTGCGGTTGGTGTCAAACCAGGTCGTGGTCAGCGCGATCATCGGCGCGAAGAAGGCGCTGGCCGCGAGCCCGACCAGCACGCCATAGGTGATCTGGAACGCCAGCAGCGAGCCGGAGCGGCTGGCCAGCACCATCGCCAGCCCCAGCAGCAGCGTGCCGGCGAAGACGACGGGGCGGGCACCGACACGATCGTAGATGGCACCCCAGGCAAAGCCGCCGAGGCCCATCACCAAAAAATTCAGCGTCATCGCGCTCGATATGCCGGCGCGCGACCACTGCGTGTCGAGCGCCATCGGCTCCAGGAAGATCGCCAACGAAAACATCACGCCGATGGCGACACAGCTCATCAGCGCGCCGGCCGCGACGATGACCCAACGATAGGAAGGCTTCATGATTTGCTCCCGAAATCAGTTCGATGCGGCGCGACGCTTTTCGTGCCTTGTCGAGCCGCTTGCGTCCGGAGGACGCTGTGACGGGAGCCGATCCTACAATCCGGTTGCATTTTTTATCCAGTTTGTGCCGCAGCGAAGCGCGGCAGGTCCTGCGAATTGACCGGACGCGATCCTAACCTAGATTGAAGCCATCGCGATCAGAAGGAGTGAGACAATGGAGCTTCATCGGGGCCGTCTTATCGACCACATCCAGCTCGTCGTGCGCGATCTGAAGGCGAGCCGGCGCTTCTACGGCGCGGTGTTCGAGGTGCTGGGCATCCCGGTCGGCGGCGAGGCCGAGGATTACTTCTGGGCAGACGAGCTGTTCGTCTCCAGCGCTGACAGCCGCGCCGCTCAGGGCGTACTGACCGGCCGTCACCATCTCGCCTTCCAGGCCAGGGACCGCGCCATGGTCGATGCCTGGTACAAGGCCGGACTTGCGGCCGGCGGCCGCGACAATGGCGCGCCGGGCGAGCGTCCCTACCACCCCGGCTACTACGCCGCCTTCCTGCTCGACCCGGACGGTAACAACATCGAGGCGGTGTTCCATGGTGAGGCGAAGCGCAGCGCCGCTTCGGTGGAGATCAATTTCTAGGCCGTGCCATCGGTGATCTTGGCACAGGCGGCCATTGTCGCCGCGTTCGCGCGGCATGCTCGCAGGATTACTCCTTCACTGCGCCGGTCATTGAGGAAACGTAGTGTTCGACGAAGAAGGAATAGAGCACCACGACCGGCAGCGAGCCGATCAGCGCTCCCGCCATCAGCGCCCCCCATTCGTAGACGTCGGAGCGGACCAGTTCGGTGAGCACGCCGACCGGCACGGTCTTGTTTTCCGACGACTGGATGAACGTCAGGGCATAGATGAACTCGTTCCAGGACAGGGTGAACGCGAATATGCCGGCGGAAATCAGGCCGGGCACCGAGAGCGGCAGCACGATCTTGGTGAGGATCTGCCACCGGCTCGCTCCGTCGATCAGCGCGCATTCTTCCAGCTCGAACGGGATGGAGCGGAAGTAGCCCATCAACAGCCACGTGCAGAACGGAACGAGGAAGGTCGGGTAGGTGAGGATGAGCGCAAACGGCGTGTCGTAGAGCCCAAGGTTGAACACCATCACCGACAGCGGAATGAACAGGATCGACGGCGGCACCAGATAGGCGAGGAACACCGCCAGGCCGACCTGCCGCGCCCCGGAGAACCGCAGCCTTTCGATCGCGTAGGCGGCGAACACCGATGCCAGCAGCGAAAGGAAGGTGGCGGCCGTCGAGATGATGATCGTGTTGAGCAGCCAGCCTGGATAGGACGTCTCGAAGAGCAGGTAGCGGATGTGCTCCAATGTCGGATGCACCACCCAGAACGGGTTGAAATTCTGATAGTCGGTCATCTCCAGATTGGGCTTAACCGCGGTGATCGTCATCCAGTAGAACGGGAACAGGAGCACGATGACGAACACCAGCAACGGCAGATAGACCGTCACGACGCGGCGCGGCAGGCTCTGCAGGTAGCCCATGCCGCCTTCGTCGATTTCCGGGCGCTTGGTTCTCTTTGTCGCGGCCATGTCAGTCTCCGCCGCCTTGCTGCCATTTGCGCCGTTGCAGGCCGAAATAGCTGAATAGGATCGCGGCCAGCAGGAACGGGATCATGGCGACCGCGATTGCCGCGCCTTCGCCAAGCTGGCCGCCGGAAATGCCGCGCTGGAAGGACAGCGTCGCCATCAGGTGGGTGGCATTCACCGGGCCACCGCGGGTCAGCACATAGATCAGCTGGAAATCGGTGAAGGTGAACAGCACCGAAAACGTCATGGTGATGGCGATGATCGGCGTCAGCAGCGGCAGCGTCACATAGCGGAACAATTGCCAGCGGCTGGCGCCGTCGAGCGTGGCCGCCTCGTAGAGGGACTGGGGTATGGTCTGCAGGCCGGCGAGCAGCGTGATGGCGACGAAAGGAATGCCGCGCCAGACATTGGCGGCGATGACCGAGGCGCGCGCGTTTGTCGGATCGCCAAGGAAATTGATGCGGTGGTCGATTAGGCCCATCTGCTGCAGCGCCCAGGACAGGATGGAGAACTGCGAATCGTAGATCCACCAGAAGGCGATGGCCGACAGCACGGTCGGCACCACCCATGGCAGCAGGACGATCGCGCGGAAGAATGATTTGAACGGCAGGTTCTGGTTTAGGATGAGCGCCAGCCAGAGGCCGAGCACGAATTTCAGCAGCGAGGCGCTGATCGTGTAGAGCAGCGTGTTGAAGACGGAGAGCCAGAAGACGGCGTCGCTCCACAGATACTCGTAGTTCTCGACGCCGATGAAGATGCCGGGGCGGCCGATGCGGGCGTCGGTGAAGCCGAGCCAGACGCCGAGCCCGAGCGGATAGGTCAGGAAAACCAAAAGCAGCGCCGCTGCCGGCAGCATGAAGCCGAAGCCAAGCGCGTTATGGCTTTCGGACAGGCGCGAAAGGATCGACGGACGCGGCTGGACGGCGACGGACGACACGGCCATGGGAACAGCTCCTCAGGAGGTGGTCGGCCCGGGCGGCCGCCAAGCGATTTCAGGCACCGGACCGGGCAGCGATCGTGCTGCCCGACTCGGTTGTGCGCTCAAACGCGGTAGTAGCGGTTGGCGCGCTTTTCCGCCTCCTCCATCGCCTCCTGCGGCGTCGCCTGGCCGGTCACGGCCTTGGCGAACATGTCCACCAGCACATAGTCGGCCATGGTCGCCGCCGAGGCGTAGCCGAGCGGTCCGGCATAGCCGTTGGGGCGCAGCGTCGCCGAGGCCTTGGCGTAGGCGGCATTGTTCGGGTCGGCCGTCCACACCGGATTGTTGTCGAAAGCCTTGAGCGTCTGGCAGCAATAGCCCGCCGACGAGGTGATCCAGTCCGTCATCTGCGGATCCTCGAACATGAACTGCAGGTAGGCCTTGGCTGCATTGGGGTAGGGCGTGTAGTCGAAGATGACGGCGGTGGTCACCTGGAACAGCTCGACCGCTTTTCCAACCGGGCCGATCGGCAGGTTGGTGGTGCGGATGTCCTTGGCGATTTCAGCCAGTTTCGGATCATTGTCCTTGTTGATTTTGGCGGTGTTGTAGGCGGAAATGCCATTGGCGATGACGCCGAGTTCGCCGGCCAGGAAGGCACGGTTGTTGTTGACGTCGAGCCAGCTTTCGGTGCCGGGAATGAAGGTCTTGTAGAGCGCCTGCGCATACTCGATCGCCTTCAGCGTCTCGGGACTGTTGATGGTCACCTTACCGCTCTCGTCGACCATCTGGCCGCCATGGCTCCACAGCAGCCAATGCGCGTAGTTGTTGCCGTCGCCGACGCCATGGCCGTGCGTGAAGCCGGCCGGATGGCCCTTCGCCTGCAGCGCCTTGCAAAGCTCGAGGAAGCTCGCCGTGTCCTTCGGAAACTCCGAAAACCCAGCTTCCTTGACCCAGCTTTCCCGGTAGACGATGGCGTTGCCGATGGTGGCCAGCGGCAGGCCGAGGAATTTGCCTTCCCGCGTCGCATACTGCTTCGGTCCGTCGTACCAGCCGCCGTATTTTGTGCCCAGGTGTTCACCCAGTTCCGTCACGTCGTGCAGTTTGTCGGGATATTGGTGCGGGTCGTCGAACCAGACGAACATCAGGTCCGGGCCGGAGCCGACATTGGCAGCCACCGCCGCCTTGGGGCGAATCCTCCCAGCTTTCCTTGTCGACGCGAACCTCGACGCCCGTCGCCTCGGTGAACCGCTTGGTGTTTTTCAGCCATTGGTCCTCGTCGCCCTGGACGAAGGGCGACCAGCGCAGCAGCCTGAGCTTGGCGCCGTCCTCGGGCTTGTACTTCAACCCCTCCTGGGCGAAGGCGGGCGAACCGACGAACCGGCTTCCCAAGGCTCCCGCCGCCACACCGGCGGTCGTGCGGATCACATCGCGTCTTGTGAATTTCATGGTCGTTTCCTCCTCTGATGTTTCCTCGCTGTATAAGTCCTACTGCCCGGCGCGGGTTTCCAGTCGCTGCCCGGTTTCGCCGTGAAACAGGTGGATGAGGCCAGGCTCGGCGGTCAACCGCACGGTCTCGCCCGGCGTGAAGGAATGGCGCTCGCGGAAATTCGCGACGATGTCCTCGCCGCCGGGCGTGCGGCCGATGAGTTGCACCTCCGACCCGGTCGGCTCGACGACCACGACGGTGACTGGAATGCCCTGGTCGGACAGCCTGAGGTGCTCGGGCCTTATCCCCAGCACCACCGGTTCGCCCTTGCCGGTGGAAGGCAGCCTTGCCAACGGCACCGAAATCCCGCCGGCGCCTCGAAAGGACGGCGTGCCGTCGATTGCGATTTCGCCCTTGAGCATGTTCATGGCGGGCGAGCCGATGAAACTGGCGACGAACAGATTGTTCGGCCGGTCGTAAAGTTCCAGCGGCGGCCCGATCTGCTCGACGATGCCGTCATGCATGACCACGATCTTGTCGGCCATGGTCATGGCCTCGATCTGGTCGTGGGTGACATAGACCGTCGTGGTCTTGAGGCGCTGGTGCAGTTCCTTGATCTCGGCGCGCATCTGGACTCTCAGCTTGGCGTCGAGATTTGAGAGCGGCTCGTCGAACAGGAAAACCGCCGGATCGCGTACGATCGCCCGGCCCATGGCGACACGCTGGCGCTGGCCGCCGGAGAGCTGGCGCGGATAGCGTGCCAGCAACGGCACCAGTCCCAGGATTTCGGCCGCGCGCTTAACGCCGGCGTCGCTCTCCGCTTTCGCGACACCCTTGAGCATCAGCGAGAACGCCATGTTCTCGGCGACCGTCATATGCGGATAAAGCGCGTAGTTCTGGAACACCATCGCAACGTCGCGTTCCTTGGGCGCGACGTTGTTGACGACACGCTCGCCGATCGAGATCTGGCCGCGCGATATCTTCTCCAGGCCGGCAATCATCCTGAGAAGGGTCGATTTTCCGCAACCCGACGGCCCGACCAGCGTGACGAACTCGCCGTCGTCTATATCGACGCTGACGCCATGCAGGATTTCGACGGTACCGAATGATTTATAGACTTCGCCAATCGCGACAGACGCCATTTATTCTCCTCCCAAACGGTTTCCCGACGCCCCTGAGGAAACCGTTCCAGTCCCGCCCCGCGACAGCCTCCAGTCCCCTCTGATCGCGCGACAGACTCAGCGACGGTAGCGCTACCAAACCAGCCTGTAAACCCGCGCGGCGGCAAGTGCTTAACTTCGTCGCCCCTGTGGTGAATCCGACTGCGCTAGTCCCCATTCACAAATGCCAGCACCAGCCTTTGAAAATTGCCACCCGGGCTGAATTCGACGCGGTCGAAGTCTCTGCTGGCCTGCCGCTGCGCTTGCGATAGTTCGGAAAGTCTGTTCGTCAGTTCGGTCCTGATCTTCTTGCAGCCGGGGTCGCTGGCGACGGTGAAGCCGACGCTCAGCGCCTCGATCTTTTGCACCATGTCGACGATCTGTTTGCCATGTACCTTCTCATGCGCGGCGACACCGGCGGCAAAGACGTCCCAGCGCTTTTGCAGGGCGGGCGGCAGCGGGCCGGCCGGCTTCGGCAGCGTGTAGGTGATGATCAGCTTCGGTCGCGCCGATTTCAGAATACAGGCGCCGCCTTCCGGCCGGTAGTCCCTGGTCCAGGTCAGCTTGAAATTGGTATGCGCGATGACGCGTACCTTGTTGCCGACGACGTCCTTGCCGATCAGCGGGCCCTTTTCGCCGATCGAGGCGTAGAGTTCGGGCGCGGTCTGGCCTGAGATGGCGTAGCTGTCGATTTTCTCGACCGGCTTCCAGTCGGGGGCCTGTGCCGGCGCGGACGGCAGAACGGTCGCAAGCACCTGCGCCGGTATGGACGGCAGAACTGTTGCGAGCAAAAGCAAGAGGATGGCTGGTTTCATGCGCCCCCGCGGACTGGCTATGGAGCCCGAGTCAGCGGGCGATTGCCGGCCATCATGCCGGCATATCGATCTCTCGACAAACCTCTAGACGACCAGCTGGTCTCTAATCGCTCGCCAGCGTGTCCAATCGGGCGCAATGCGGTCGGGCGCCGACAGGGACGATCTCATAGCCGGCGGCGATCAATTGGAGTTTCATCTCGTCGAAATGCCGCTTTGAGCCGCTGACGATCGATTCAGGCGTGTAGTTCCAGCCATTGCGGGCTGCACTGGCTAGGATGTCGGCATAGAGGCGCATGCTGGTGATTTTCACGTTCGATTCCAGCAATTGCCTGCATCCGCTTGCGAATGACGGCGACGCGGAAGAAAAACCCAGGATCGCGCATGCCAGCACTATGGAAACACGTCGCATGGAAACCTCCCTTGATTGCAGCCTGTTGCTGCAAGGGAGTTTGCGCCCTGTGCGCCTGCGGCGGGATCGGCCAGATGCGGTGTTTTGGGTCCTGCATTTGTAGTATTTTGCCGCGGCAGGCGTTGATAATGTGCCTGTCCGCGGGCAGGGGATCGGCATGAGCCACAACGCGACACCGGCCACGTCTTCACCGTCCTCGCCGGCGCTGTCCGAGCGCGAGCGTGCGGTGGCGGAGAAATTCGCGGCCGGCCTGACCTATCGCGAGATCGGCGAGGCGCTGTTCATCGCGCCGTCGACGGTGCGCACCCATCTCGCCGCGATCTATGAAAAGCTCGGCGTCCGCAACAAGGTGGCGCTTGCCGCGCATGTCAACCGCGCCGCGGGCGTGGACGTGCCGTCGCTCTTGCCTGACACCAGGCCGGTGCTGGCCGTGTTCCCGATCGAATGTCTGAATTCGGAGGAGCGCTGGCGCCGCTTTGCCGATGGCCTGTCGTCGGACATCACCATCGACCTGGGGCGCTACGCGGATTTGCCCGTCATCGCCTTCCACACCATGAAATCGCTGGGCAGCAAGCCAGCCGACTTCGCCGCCGACGGCAAGGCGCTGGGCGCTACCTATATTCTGTCCGGCCAGCTGCGCGCCGACGACACCCGTATTAGGCTGACCATCGAACTCGCCGATGCGAGGAACGGCGTCAGCCTGTGGAGCGAACGCTACGACCGTCCGGTCGAGGACATCTTCGCGCTGCAGGACAGCCTGACCGAAACCGTCATCAATGTACTCGCCGGCTGTTTCGGAGCGATCGCCACGATCGGGCGCAACGCGGTTCGCCGCAAGCCGCCGGCCAGCCTGCGTGCCTATGATCTTTATCTTCTGGGCGTCGAGCAGCACAACACCTTCAGCCGCGCCGGCAACGCGGAAGCGATCCGGCTGTTCTCACGCGCTCTGGAGCTCGACCCGACCCTGGTCAGGGCCTGGACCGAACTCGCCTACGCCTATTCGATCGAAGCCGGCAATTGTTTTGGCCGCGATCCCAGGGGATCGATCGAGAAATGGCGCGCGGCGGTCGAAAATGCGATCCGGCTCGACCCGTACGACAGCAGCGCCTGCAACTGCCTTGGCGATCTCATGGGATGCCTCGGCGACTTCGACGCGGCCGAGCGCGCCTACCAACGAGTCTACCAGTACGGCTCCAACCACGCCGACACGCTGGCGCTGCTTTCCGGCAGCAAGGCGCTGGTCGCCGGCGATCCGGCCGAGGCGATCCCGCTGATGGAGCGCGCCATGCGCCTCAATCCGCTCGCTCCGCCCTGGTATTTCGGCATGCAAGGCCGCGTCCTGTTCTGCGCCGGCAGGCACCGGGAAGCCATCGCGGCATTACGCAGAAGCACACTGGATTCTCCCAATGTGCTGATGTTCCTGGCTTTGGCGCACGCGGCGGCGGGTGAGGACGCCGAGGCGGCCGGATTCGTGGCCCGGCTGCGTGCCGAGTTTCCCGACTTCTCCGTCGAGGGCTTCATCTCGGGCTATCCCGTGACCAACCCGGATGCCGTCAAGGCCATCCGCGAAGCCGCGAAGCTGGCGGAGCTGGGCTAGGCCGGTGAAGCTGCCAATCTCCCCCGCAAGCGGGGAGATTGCGCGTTCGACCGCTTTGCGCATAGCCTCAGCCCAGCCTGGCGGGGAGGAGAATCGCTTGGACACCAATGTCGTCATTGTCGGCGCCGGGCCGGCGGGTCTTGCCGTTGGCGCCTGCCTGAGGCGGGCGGGGGTGGACTTCATCATCCTCGAAAAGGCCCATGAGGTGGCGTCGGCCTGGCGTCGCCACTACCGGCGGCTGCATCTGCACACGGTGAAGTCGTTCTCCTCGCTGCCCTTCGTGCCGTTCCCACGCGATCATCCGCGCTATGTGCCGCGCGAAAAGGTGGTCGCCTATCTCGACGCCTATGCCGAACGGTTCGAGCTCCGGCCGCGCTTCGGCGAGACGGTGACGGCGATCCGGCGCGAGAATGGCGGCTTTGTCGTCGAGACCGGATCGGACAGGCTGACATCGCGCCACGTCGTCATCGCCACCGGCAACAATGCCGAGCCGATCGTTCCCGGCCTGCCCGGCATCGAAGCTTTCAAAGGCAAGGTCCTGCACAGCGCCGACTATACCGAGGCAGCACCGTTCATCGGTCATCAGGTGCTGATCGTCGGCATGGGCAACACCGGCGCCGAAATCGCCCTCGACCTTGCCGAGTCCGGCGCCCATCCGACGCTGTCGGTGCGCAAGGGCGTCCATATCGTGCCGCGGCAATTGTTCGGCGTGCCGATCCAGATGGTCGGCATCGCGAGCCGGCCGATGCCGCAGGCGCTGAACGACTGGATGTTCCCGATCGTCCTCGACTTCGCACTCGGCAAGCTCGAGAAATACGGCATCGTCAGGCCGAAGCAAGGCATCCTCAAGCAGGTCGACGCCGGGCGCATCCCGGTCATCGATGTCGGCACGGTGGCGGCGATCAAGTCCGGCAAGATCAGCATAGCGCCCGACATCGCCGGCTTCACCGAGCATGGCGCCTCCTTCACCGATGGGCGGCAGGAGGCGTTCGAGGCCGTCATCCTCGCTACCGGCTACCGGCCGGCATACGACAAATTCCTGCCGGCGGAGCTGCGGCCGGCCAAAAGCGGCGTCAACCCACGCGCCTCCGAACTCGGCCTCTATCTGGTCGGCTTCCACAATCCGGTCACCGGCCTGCTGCGGGAGATAGGCCGCGAGGCGACCGCGGTGGTGGCCGACATCGAACGGCGGGGCTGAGGCGCCGCCGGCGAGGCCGACCGGGTCGATCCGGCCGTCGCGCTCATCAGCTGCTGCCGACATTTATCGACAACGCCGACTGGCCGGGCGTTGACGTTACCGAGCGGCAAAGACGCTGGATCGACCGGCCGATCGCCGAATTCTCGCTGGGCACGCGGGCCAAGATCGCGATTGCCGCCGCACTGCTCGGTGCGCCGCCGCTGCTGATCTTCGATGAATCGCTGAACGGGCTCGATCCGCTCGCCGCCTGGGAGATCAAGCGCATCATCCCCGCCGTGGCCGCAAGCCGTCGCCACGCCGTCATCATCTCCACCCATGTGGTGGAGGCCGTGCCCAGCCTGTGCAACCGCGCCGTGCTCCTGGCCGAGGGTTGCATCGCCCGCGACTGGGATGCCCGGCAATTGGCCGAGGCGGACGGCGATGCCTTCGAGGCCGAAGTCATGCTCGCACTGAAAGCCGGCGCATCCGCACCGGCGTGACGCGTGCCGAACCGGCGGCCAATCAGTCCGCAATGGTACGGATCGCTTCGCGGCCAGCCTCATCCAGCAGCCATTGCCGCACGGCCTGCGTCGGCTCGGGATGGCGCTGCTTCCTCGGCATCACGACGTGGAAATCATAGGTGCCGCGCATTTCCGCGCCGACCGGCTGGATCAGCCGGCCGGCCGCGATGTCGGCCGCGACGAGGAAGCGGCTGGCCAGCGCGATGCCCTGGCCGGCGATTGCCGCGTCGATCGCAAGACCGGTCTGGTTGAAGCGCATGCGTTTGGCTTCCGTCGCCATCTTCAGGCCGAGCGCCCGTTCCATGAATTCCGGCCACAGATTGTGCGTATCGTGCATCAGGACATGATGCTGGATGTCGGCCGGCGCGATCCCGCCAACACCGGGCGGCAGCAGGGCAGGGCTGCACACGGCGATGATCTGTTGCGGGAACAAAAGGTCGACGATGAGGCCGGGGCCGAACGGCGGCTGGCCCTGCCGCACGGCGATGTCGACGCCGTCGGCCTGGAAACTGGACAGGCTTTCGCTGGCCAGGATGCGCAGGTCGACCAGCGGATTGTGCGCCACGAATTCCGGCAGTTTCGGGATCAGCCATTTGGTGGCGAAGCTCGGCGTGACGCTGATCGTCAGCCGCGCCGGTTCGGGACGCAGCAGCGCCGTCGCCTCCGAGATCAGCTCGAAGGCGCGGCGGATATTGGGCACATAGGCACGGCCCTCGTCGGTCAGCGCCAGGCCGCGCGGTAGCCGCTCGAACAGCTTTGCGCCAAGGCTGGCCTCCAGCCCGCGAATGTGCTGCGCCACCGCGCCCTGGGTCACGTTGAGTTCATGCGCGGCGAGGCGGAAGTTGAGATGCCGCGCCGAGGCCTCGAAGGCACGAAGCGCGTTGAGCGGCGGCAGGCGGAGGAAGGCTTCGGGCATCGAGGAGTTTTTCTACAGTCTGATTTCAGGCTTTCTGGTTCGAGCCAGAGGCGAAAACCGGATATATCATGGCGGAGACGTCGAAGATATTGCGGCTTGCCGCTCAGGAAGGACAAAAAAGTGAGTGTAGAAAAAGTAGCAGTGGTCGTTGCCGGGGGCAGCGGGATGGGTGCGGCGGCGGCTAAGCGCCTGGCAGCGGACGGCTTCAACGTCGCCATTCTGTCCTCATCGGGCAAGGGCGAGGCGCTGGCCAAGGAACTTGGCGGCCTCGGCGTCACCGGGTCCAACCAGTCGAACGACGATTTGCAGCGCCTTGCCGACCTGACGCTCGAACGCTTCGGCCGCATCGACGTGCTGGTCAACAGCGGCGGCCATGGGCCGCGTGCGCCGATCCTCGAAATATCGGACGAGCAGTGGCACACCGGTATGGACGTCTATCTGATGAACGTCATCCGGCCGGTGCGGATCGTCACGCCGCACATGGTCAAGCAGAAGGCCGGCGCCATCATCAATATCTCGACGGCATGGGTCGTCGAGCCGAGCCCGATGTTCCCGACCTCGGCCGTGTTCCGCGCCGGCCTTGCCGCCTACACCAAGATCTTCGCCAACACCTACGCCGCCGACAATGTGCGCATGAACAACGTGCTGCCGGGCTGGATCGACAGCCTGCCCACCACCGAGGAGCGGCGCGACAGCGTGCCGATGCAGCGCTACGGCACTTCGGAGGAGATCGCCGCGACGATTGCCTTCCTGGCCTCGGAAGGTGCCAGCTATATCACCGGCCAGAACATCCGCGTCGACGGCGGCATCATCCGGGCGGTCTGACGGCCACCGCGTGCAGGACTGCGGCTTCCTGCTGACCGATTATCCGGCGGTGCTCGCCTGGACAGGCCGCGTGCTGAAGGCCATCGGCCCGGGCTACCCCGTGCATCCCTACAGCACAGATCCGCATTCCGGCGCCTGAGCAGCCGGGCGCACGAGGCGCCCGGTTCCGGTATCGTCAGTGCTTGCTCTTGCCGGTTCCGACGTTGCTGCCACTGATCGGAATGCGCCTGGATTTGGCCAGGGCGCGCTGGGTCTTCGGCAGCGTCACGGTGAGCACGCCATTGTGGAAAGCGGCACGGACCTTGTCTTCCTCGACCTCGGTGCCGAGCGGGATGCGCCGCTCGAAGCGGCCGTAGAAGCGCTCGGAGAACTGCTTGTCCTTGTCCTCGGTCTCGGCGCGCTTTTCGCCGCGCAGCGTCAGCATGCCGTCGTTGAGCATCACCTCGACGTCCTTTTCCTCCATGCCGGGGATGTCCGCCGTGACGCGGATTTCCGTCTCGCCATCGGAGATTTCCACGCTCGGCCAGTTGGCCCGAGCACCAAAACCCCCGACGAAGGACGGCAGCCGCGTCTCGAAGCCGCGCATGGCGTCGTCGAACAGGCGGTTCATCTCGCGATGCAGCATCATGAAGGGATCGCGCTCGCCCTCGCGATAGAAGTTCGGAGCCTGACTGCCTTCCCGGCTCCAGGGCATGAGATCACGAATAGCCATTTCATTAGCCTCCTTTTCTCGACTGGTCACATCAGGCGATGCCGGCCCGCATCGCGTGTTCAGCCTGGATCCGCAGACTCTCAAGTCGAACCGTGCCGCCGCTCCGGGTTCCAGGCAGGGCGGTCAAGGAGCCGGCGCTCCCTGCGCCGGTTCCGTTCGGCAAACCGGCAAATGTCGAACTGGAGGTTGCCGGCTCGAAGTCAAGCCCCAGATTCCATCCCGCGACACATTTTACCGATGCCGGTCTTCGGCTGAGCGCCCCCGGCGTCGTATCGTCACCCTTGCATCAGGCACGGAGGACACCATGACACGCAACGACATCATTTCGGTTCTGGGGCCTGTGGACGAGGCCGTCATCGCCGACATCGCGCTGACCGGCGCCAGCCTCGAGGAATTGCGCGAGGCCTTCGCCTGGATCGGCGCTGAGGAGGCGCTGGTCAATGAGGGCCATCCCTTGCCGGATGCCAGGGTGGCGCGGCTGATCGAGATTCTTGAAGTGCCGGAGGACGAAGATGGGCCAAGGGCGCCGGCGGCGCAGGGGTAGGGCAGTAGGGCAGTAGGGCAGTAGGGCAGTAGGGTTATGCACGGGTCCGCACCACCTTACTTCCCCAACTCCCCAACTCCCCAACTCCCCATTCCCCTTGCCCTTACGCCCCGACAGCACCCTGCGCATGATCAGCGAGGCGTGGCCGCCCACGCCATGCGCAGCTTCCCGCTTCTCGACCACTTCGAAGCCGTGCTTGCGGTAGAAGGCGATGGCCCGGTCGTTGCCTTCGATCACTTCCAGCGCAATGCTCGCAATACCCGCATGGGCGGCAAGCACCGCATGCAGCATGTCGGTCGCCAGCCCCGAGCCGAATTCGCTCCTGTCCACGTGCAGCCGGTCGAGCATGACGTCGCCCTTTTCGTCCATCGCCGCCATCGCGTAGCCGGCGATCGAGCCGTCGAGCCGTTCCGCCACGAAGGACATCTTGTTGTCGTCCTTGAGTTCCGCCGCCAGCCGCTCCGGCGCGTGCTTGTCGTCCGACAGCCGTGCCGTGGTCTCGGCGCCCATGATCGGCGCATAGGTCCGGCGCCAGGATTCTCCCAGCAGCCTTGATGCCGACGCCACGTCCTGTTCGGTCATCGCCCTGATCCGGTTCATCGCCAACTCCTGTCCTGGGTGACTTCGAAATTCACCGCCTCAAGCGCGACTTCAGCCAGCGATGGCGAAGGTGAGGATCAGATGCTTTGCGTGTGGAACGCAACGGCACACCAGCTGTTCCGCTGCATCGTTCTCCTCTGCTCGACGCCAGCCAGGCGATGCTAGCCAAGGGCAGGAGATCTCGCAAGAACCGTGAGGGCCGCAGCCGCACAGCGCCGAATCTGCCAATCTCCCGACAAAGGGACAGCGCGCGACGCGCGCCGCTCGCTTCTTGAAATAATAACTTTACAAAAATTCGTAATTATGTGAAGTAACGCAACTGAAAGGCCATCCATGACATCGCACCGCTTTGCCACCCGTCTGAATTCCTTTGCCTCGCGGCCCGAGGCAGAATGGCCCGGCCTTGCCGGCAAGCCGTCGCTGATGCAGATGGCGGCGCGCGCAGCCAAGGTCGAAGGACTCACCGACCTCGACCTCAACTTTCCCGACCATGTCGGTGAAAAGCCAACAGAAATTGCCCGGAAACTGGGCGATATCGGGCTTTCCATCAATGGCTTCGCCATGCGCTACTACTCCAATCCGGCTTTCAAGCTCGGCGCCTTCACCAATCCGGACCCGGCGGTGCGCCGCGAAGCCATCGACCTGACAAAGGCCGGTATCGACGCAGCGCGTGAAGCCGGCGCCAGCCTGATGACGCTGTGGCTCGGGCAGGATGGCTTCGATTATGCCTTCCAGGCCGACTATGCGACGCTCTGGCAACACGAAATCGATGGAATTCGTGAAGTTGCGGCGCATGATCCCGGTTGTCAGATCAGTCTGGAATACAAGCCGAACGAGCCGCGCTCTTACTCGCTGATGCCGGACGCTGCGACGACCTTGCTGGCGATCCGCGATGTCGGCCTGCCCAATCTCGGCGTCACGCTCGACTTCGCCCATGTGCTCTATGCCGACGAACAGCCGGCCTTCGCAGCC
The DNA here is from genome assembly GCF_057784325.1 of Mesorhizobium sp. CNPSo 4689. Taxonomy (NCBI): domain Bacteria; kingdom Pseudomonadati; phylum Pseudomonadota; class Alphaproteobacteria; order Hyphomicrobiales; family Phyllobacteriaceae; genus Mesorhizobium; species Mesorhizobium sp. CNPSo 4689. The sequence goes on along the minus strand of NZ_JBWLUZ010000028.1, from coordinate 46,936 downwards.
GCGCTCATTGCCCGCCACAGCAAGTTGCTCGGCGTCCATCTCAACGACGGCTACGCCAAGCGTGACGACGGCCTCATGGTCGGTGCTGTGCACACGTTGCAGACGATCGAATTGCTTCGTCAGATCCATCGGGATGGCTACGCCGGCGCCATCTATTTCGACACATTCCCCGACATGACCGGGCTCGATCCCGTGCGTGAGTGCGAGGTCAACATCGCCACCGTCATGCGCATGCTCGGCGTCGTCGAGCGCCTCGAGAAGGACAACCGCCTGTCCGCTGCCGTCGCAAGCCAGGATGCCGTCACCTCGCAGGCCATCGTCCAGGAAGCCATGCTTGGGCGCGACACGCCCGGAGTCACCTGAAGCGCCCGGCGTCGCCATACGCCGTTTTTCACCAAGGGAGGAATGACCATGAAACTTCTGCTTGCCGCCGCCACCGCTGCCCTGATGGCTTTGTCCAGCGGCTCGGCCTTTGCCGCCGACCTTGCGCCGCTCAACTCCGATACCGAGAAGGACCGCATCGACTGGTCGCAGCTGGAAGCAAAGTTCGGCGCGTTCCCCAAATTGCCCGACGGCACCAAGGCCGGCGCCGTCTCCAAGACGCTGACCAACGAATACTGGCGCTCGCTGGGCGAGGGCTACAAGGCATTCGGCGACCGCGTCGGCGTGCCGGTCGTCTATCAGGCGGCGCAAAGCGAGGGCGACCAGCTCGGACAGCTAACCATCGCCGAGGGCTTGGTGACGCAGGGCTACAATGTGCTGCTCGTCTCGCCGCAGACCGACTCCAATCTGCAGCCGATCATGGAACAGGCCAAGGCAGCCAATGTGCCGGTCGTCAACGTCAATGACGCCGTCATCCCGCAGGCCGAGCACTATGTCGGCAATGTCCAGCGCGACAATGGCGTGCGCGTCGCCAAATGGTTCATCAAGAACCGGCCGAATGGTGGCAAGGTCGCCATCGTCGAGGGCCAGGCCGGCGTCTATGCCGCTGTCCAGCGCACCGACGGCTTCAAGACCACCATCACCGAAGGAGGCAAGTTCGAGGTCGTCGCCAGCGTGCCCGGCAACTGGGACCGCCAGACCTCCTATGATGCGGCCACCAACATCCTGCAGCAGCACCCCGACCTGATCGGCTTCTACGCCAACAATGACGGCATGGCGCTGGGCATCGTCGAGGCGATCAAGGCGGCCGGCCTGCAGGACAAGGTCGCCGTGTTCGGCACCGACGGCATCTCCGACGCCTATGCCTCGATCCGCGCCGGCGAATTGACCGGCACTGTCGACAGCTTCCCGGTGCTGACCGGCGAGGTGGCGCTGGAAACGGCGCTGCGTCTCGTCGCCGGGCAGAAGCTGCCGCGCGTCGTCGCCACGCCGCAGGCGCTGATCACCAAGGACAATGCCGACCGCTATTCCGGCCCCGATGCACGCAAGGCATTGCTCGAGGACGCGGCCGTCGGCCAGTAGCACAAAAGACAGGGCGAGGCGGCGGGTGTCGGCAGAGCATTTTCGCTCGGCTGAGACTTGCCCGGAGAATGGTACCTATGTCACCCCGGCTGCAATTCGCAGGTATCTCCAAGCTGTTTCCTGCCGTGCGGGCCCTCGACGACGTGTCCTTCTCGGTCGGCGCCGGCGAGATCCATGGCCTGCTTGGCGAGAACGGCGCCGGCAAGTCGACGCTGCTGCGCGTCCTGTCGGGGGTCTACCGGCCGACAGCGGGAAGCGTCCTGATCGACGGCCAGCCAGTGACGCTGAACAACCCGGTCGCGGCGCGCGCCGCCGGTGTCGCCATGATCCATCAGGAACTGCAGCAGGTGCCGCGCCTCAGCGTCGCCCAGAACATGTTTCTCGGCCATCCGCTGACCCGTGGCGGCATCTTTGTCGCCAGAGGCGAGCAGGAACGCCGCGCCGCTGAAGCCCTTGCCGCCCTCGACCCATTTATCGATCCGGCAGCCCCGCTCGGCAGCCTGAAGGTGGCGCAGCGGCAGATTGTCGAGATCGCCCGCGCGCTGCTCGATCGCGCCAGGATCGTCGCCATGGACGAGCCGACATCGAGCCTGACGCCGAGCGAATTCGAGCGCCTGGCCGAGGTCATCGTCGGCCTTGCCCGCGACGGCGTCGCGGTCGTCTATGTCTCGCACAAGCTGGACGAGGTGTTCGGCATCTGCAAGCGCGCCACCATCATGCGCGATGGTGCCGTGGTCGATTCCGTTGATCTCGCGCAGGTGTCGGAAAAATCCGTCGTCGCCATGATGGTCGGCCGCGAGCTTGCCCAGGAACAGCACCGTTCTCATGCCACCGGCGATGTCAGGCTCATCGTGCGCGGGCTCGCCTCGGCGACCAAGGTGCACGACGTGTCCTTGAACCTCAATCGCGGCGAGGTGCTGGGCATTGCCGGCCTGGTCGGCTCGGGCCGCACCGAGTTGCTGCGGCTCTTGGCCGGCGCCGACCGTGCGTCGTCCGGTACCATCGAGATCGACGGCAAGGCGGTCAGGTTTTCCGGCCCGCGCGACGCCATCGCCGCCGGCATCGGCCTGGTGCCGGAGGAGCGCAAGCGCGAAGGCATCGTGCCGTTGCGCTCCATCACTAGCAACATGGCGTTGGCCTCGATGGGCGTGTTCGCGCCGCGCAGCGTCATCGATCATCGCCGCCTGAAGCGGGTGGCCGCCGAGAAGATGAAGCGGGTCAATCTCAGGCCGTTCCTGCTCGACGGGCCGATCCGCCTGTTCAGTGGCGGCAACCAGCAAAAGGCGATCATCGGCCGCTGGCTCGCGGCAGGGACCCGCATCCTTCTGTTCGACGAGCCGACGCGCGGCATCGATGTCGGCGCCAAGGCGGAGATCTACCACCTGATCGAAGAGCTCGCCGCCGAGGGCCATTCGGTTGTTGTCGTGTCTTCCGAACTGCCCGAGGTGATCCGGCTTGCCGACCGCGTGCTGGTCATGCGCGACGGCACGGTCGCTGCCGAGCTCGACCGCGCAAGTCTCAGCGAACAGGCGATCGCGGCGCATGCCATACCACAAACGCAAATGCAGGCCGGCAAAACCGGACCGCAGGCAAGGCAGTAGATGACGGACATATCGGAAAATACAGCAACGCGGCCCAAGGCGGATTTCCTGCACCGGTTTTCCATGCGCGACGCGGGCACGCTGATCGGCCTGATCGTCATCCTCGCCGTCTTCGGCGCGCTGGTGCCGGGCTTCTTCGCCGAGCGCAATTTGATCAACATCCTGCAGCAGTCGAGCATCAACGCTTGCCTGGCGCTGGGCATGACGCTGGTCATCATCTCCGGCGGCATCGACCTGTCCGTCGGGCCGACAGCTGCACTTTCGGCGGTCATCTCGGCCTCGATGCTGGTCGCGGGCGTGCCGTTTCCGCTCGCCATCGCCTCGAGCTTTGCCATCGGCCTTGCCTGCGGCGTGCTCAACGGCGTGCTCGTCGCCCATGTCGGGCTGCAACCCTTCATCGTCACGCTGGGAACGCTCAGCACCTACCGGGCGCTGGCGCTGATCTACACCGGCGGCAATCCGGTACTTGGCCTGCCGGCCGGCTTCCGCGCCATCTTCAACGGCTCGCTGTTCGGCCTGCCGCTGGCGGTCGTCATCGTCGCCGTCGTCGCGCTGGTCGCCTGGATCATCCTCAAGAAGACGCCTTTCGGCGAATATCTGCTCGCCGTCGGCGGCAATGAGGAGGCCGCCTACATCGCCGGCGTACCGATCGCCCGCACCAAGATCGCCGCCTACATGATATCGGGACTTCTGGCGGCCCTTGCCGCGCAGATCCTGATCGGCCGGCTGGGTGCCGCCGAGCCCATCCTTGGCAATCTCTGGGAGCTTGACGCGATTGCCGCGGCCGCTATCGGAGGCGCCTCGCTGATGGGCGGCAAGGGCAGCGTCATCGGAACCATTCTGGGCGCCGTCATCCTAGGCGCCATGCGCAACGGCCTGACGCTGATGAACGTCCAGTCCTTCTATCAGCTGCTTGCAACTGGCCTTATAATCCTCGCCGCGATGCTTATCGATCGCGTGACGAGGGGACGTGGATGACCTTGAGCAGCCTGGATCTGAAAGCCGTAGGACCGCGCATCCGCATGATGATGCCGCATCTGACCCCACTGGAGGCGAAGGTGGTGGAGACCGTCTTCGGCCGGCGCGGCTTCGACGACACCATTCCGCTGAAGCAGATCGCCGAGGAGGCCGGCGTCTCGGAGGCGATGGTGGTCAAGATCGCCAAGAAGCTCGGCTTTTCCGGCTATCGCGACTTCCGCACCGCCGTCTACGAGTACAGCCGCCTGCCGACCGCCGAGATGCATCAGGAACTGTCGGCCGACGACAGCTCGGCCGAGATCGTGCAAAAGGTGTTCCGCACCTCGATCCAGGCGCTGGAGGAGACGCTGGCCATCCTCGACATGGAGGATTTCGACCGCGCCGCCGATCTGCTCTACAGGGCGAAGAACCGCGACTTCTACGGTGTCGGCGGTTCGGCTCAGATCGCCCGCGACGTGTCGCACAAATTCCTGCGCATCGGAATCCGCGCCTCGGTCTACGACGACTCCCACATGATGCTGATGTCGGCCTCGCTGCTCGGCGCCGACGACGTCGCCGTCGGCTTCTCGCATTCCGGCAACACGTCAGCCGTCATCGACGCCATCCAGCTTGCCAGGAAGAGCGGCGCCCGCACTTTAGCCATCACCAATTACGACAACTCCCCGCTGGCCCAGATTGCCGACATCGTGCTGTGCTCGACGGCGCAGGGCTCGCCGCTGATGGGCGAGAACGCGGCCGCGCGCATTGCCCAACTCAACATCCTCGACGCGCTGTTCGTCGCGGTCGCGCAGCGCGACTACCAGGCGGCGGAGCGCAATCTCGGCCGCACCATGTCGGCAGTGACGTCGAAACGAAAAGACCGGGGCACATGACGCCGTCGACAACGCCGCTGGTCACCGTCTTCGGCAGCCTCCATTACGACATCATGGTCGATGCGCCCGACCGCCCGCGCAAGGGTGAGACGGTGACGGGCCATGCCTGGCACCCCAAATGTGGTGGCAAGGGCGGCAACCAGGCGGTGTCGGCGGCGCGGGCCGGCGTGCGTGCGGCGATGATCGGCGCCGTCGGGGACGATGATTTCGGCAGGGCGCTACTCACCAATCTCGACCGCAACGGTGTGAACCGCCGCTTCGTGCGGATCGAACCCGGCGCCGGCTCCGGCATGAGTGTCGCGATCTTTGACGCGAGCGGCGACTATGGCGCGGTGATCGTCTCGGGCAGCAATCTCACTCTGGGCGAACAGGACATCGCCGCCGCCCGCACAACGATCGCCGAAACCTCGGTGCTGTTGTTACAGAACGAGGTGCCGGAAGCCGCCAACATCGCCGCCGCCTGCGCCGTGAAGTCATCCGGCGGCTGTATCGTTCTTAACGCCGCCCCGGCTCGCGAACTGTCGGGCGAATTGATCGCGCTTGTAGACATCGTCATCGTCAACGCCATCGAGGCAGAGTTCCTGGCCGGCGTGCCGGTCGTCGACACGCTGCAAGGCGCCGTCGAAGCGGCGCGCCGCCTGGTAGATGCCTACCCGGCCGCGATCGTCACAGCCGGTGGGGATGGGGTCGCCTATTGCGACCAAACGGGTGAGGCCCTCGCGCTGGCGGGCATTCCGGTGAAGGTCGTCAGCACCCATGGCGCCGGCGACGAGTTCGTTGGAGCGTTTGCGACCGCACTTGCTCGTAGCGAGCCGGTCGAGGCGGCACTTGCCGCCGCCAACGCCGCCGCAGCTAGGCTGGTGGCGACGCCGGAAGGGGAGCGGTGAGGGGCGAGATGGTACGTGAAATCAGGGATTTGATTGAGTTTTTCAGGCCACATGTTCGCGAAGCTGAGACACTCGATAGGCTGCGCAAGATGGTCGACAACCGCGGTTCCTGGTCGAAGGCGTATCACCTATTCGGTCACATCCGGCATAAGACGCTGCGTGCAGAGAGGGCCAAGGACAATCAAGCCATTGCGCAGTACATGTTCGAGGAGGCATGCGCAAAAGCTCTCTTCAATCTCACACGCGGTGCGGCACCGTTCGATGCTGACTCGCCATACTGGGTGGTGCCGAATGCTCTGGTCTGCGCACGCAGCCTTGGGCTCGATCAGATGGAGGTGGTGAATATCGTCACCGCCGGCGATTGACGGCCCGAAGCGTCATTGGCCGCGGACGCCCAGACCCTACCGATCGATCATCGACATCGTCCGCTCGCCGTAGCGCGGGCCTGCGACCTTGCCTGGTGCCAGCGCCACGTCGAGTGCCAGCATTTCGGTGGCATCGAGTTCGATCGCGGCCGCCGCGACGTTTTCCTCCAGATAGTGTCGCCGCTTGGTGCCGGGGATCGGCACGATGTCGATGTCGAAATCATTACCCTTGTGCAGCAGCCAGGCCAAAGCGATCTGCCCGGGCTTGACCCCTTTGACACCGGCGATGTCGCGCACGGTTGAGGCCGCCGCGACATTGGCGTCATAATTGGCGCCCTGGTAGCGCGGGTCGCCGCGCCGGAAATCGCCTTCCGGATAGTCTTCGGCGCGTTTGACGTCGCCGGCGAGGAAGCCGCGGCCGAGCGGCGCGAACGGCACCAGGCCGATGCCGAGTTCCTTGAGCAGCGGCATGATCTCCGGCTCCAGATTGCGCTCCCATAGCGAATATTCGCTCTGCACCGCCGACACCGGATGCACGGCGTGCGCGCGGCTTATGTTGGCCGCACCTGCTTCCGACAGGCCGAAGAAGCGCACCTTGCCCTCGGCGACAAGCTGGCCGACCGCACCGGCCACGTCCTCCATCGGCACATCCGGATCGACGCGGTGCTGGTAGAGCAGGTCGATATGGTCGGTGGCGAGCCGGCCGAGCGAGCCTTCCACCGCCTCGCGTATATGTTCGGGCCGGCTGTCGCGGTCGGTGCCGACCTGCTTGCCGTTCTCGATGCGGAAGCCGAATTTGGTGGCGATCGTCACATCGGCGCGCCGGCCCTTCAGCGCCCGGCCGAGCAATTCCTCATTGATGTAGGGGCCGTACACTTCCGCCGTATCGAGGAAGGTGCAGCCGAGCTCGATGGCACGGTGCAGCGTCGCGATCGACTCCGCCTCGTCGGCCGGCCCGTAGGACTGGCTCATGCCCATGCAGCCGAGGCCGATCGCCGATACCTGCAGCCCCTGGCTGCCGAGTTTGTGTGTGCCGAGGGTCATCTGCCTATCTCCGGAGAAAAGTATCTCGGTGAAACTATAGGGGCCGCCTGCCTTGCGTCCAGCCGGCCGAGGGCGAGGCGAGGGGGAGATCGCGCGTCGCCGCCTCGCAAATTGACTCAATCGACGCTCTCCGCCATCCTTAAGGCAGGTCGCCCATGGCGGCCATGTGTGAAGAGTGAGCCGATGGCCAGTCCTGTCACTGCCCAGAAATCCAAGCGCGCCGCGGTGCGCAAGGCGCTTGATCGCCACAAGGTCTATGTCACCGCGCAGAGCTTCTCCGGCGGCGCCTATCAGGCGCGCGTGCTGGTCGACGGCGAAGCCTATTGGGTCGATGAGTTCCGGCTGAGCCAGCTGCAGCGGGGCTTGTCACCTGCCGAGCTCGAACTGACGCCGGCCACCGACGATTGAGCCGCGTGATCCCTTCGTCATCCCAGGGCGGAGCAGGAGCGAAGCGACGTCGCGCAGACCCTGGGATCCATGCCGTGACGTGGATCAAAGAATGCGAGCGGATCAGAAGTAGCGCTCTGTCGCGCCCCCCTCTGTCCTGCCGGACATCTCCCCCACAAGGGGGGAGATCGGCAGTTCCGGCGCTCCGCTCCTTGCAACGTTACCGATTGGCGAAATCGGCGGTGACATCCAATCTCCCCCCTTGTGGGGGAGATGTCCGGCAGGACAGAGGGGGGCGCGAAGGAATGAGGCGATTGTTCCCGTCTGCCGCGCGCCTCGGTTTCTGACATGCCAGCCCCTTCCAAACTCAAAGCCTATCGCGCCAAGCGCGAATTCACCAAAACGCCGGAGCCGGCGGGCGGGCTGCTTGCCGATGAGGGCAACCGCTTCGTCGTCCACAAGCACCACGCCACCGCCGACCATTACGATCTGCGCTTGCAGGTTGGCGACGTGCTGAAGAGCTGGGCGGTGCCGCGCGGTCCTTCGCTCAACCCGGCCGACAAGCGCCTGGCGATCGAGACCGAGGACCATCCGCTCGAATATATCGACTTCGAGGGCGTCATCCCCGAAGGCGAATATGGCGGCGGGCCGATGATCGTCTGGGACACGGGCACCTGGGCGCCGATGGACGATGTCGAGAAGAGTTTTCGCACCGGCGCCTTCAAGTTCCGCCTCGCCGGCGACAAGCTGAATGGCGGCTGGATGCTGACCAGGCTGAAGCCCAAGCCCGGCGAGGACGAGGGCAAGAAGAACTGGCTGCTGTTCAAGGAGCGCGACCTCGCCGCCGACACCAGGCTCGACATTCTCAGCGAGCGGCCGGAAAGCGTGAAATCCGGCCGCCGCATCGAGGAGCTGGTGGCGCCGCCGAAGCCTGCGGCAAAACCTGCCAAACCGCTTGTACTGGAGGCCGGCGCGCTGCCCGGCGCCGTGCAAGGCCCGGCACCCACCCGCATCGAGCCGCAACTGGCGACGCAGATGGCAAAACCGCCAGGCAGCGACGATCCCGCCGAACGCACCGGCGAGACCTGGCTGCACGAGATCAAGTTCGATGGCTACCGCACCGCGGCGCATCTGGCGGACGGGCAGGTCAGGCTGATCACCCGCGGCGGCATCGACTGGACGAAGCGCTATGGCGACCTGCCGCACGCTTTCGCCAAACTGCCGTGTCACGATGCCATCATCGACGGCGAGATTGTCGTGCTCGACGCCAAAGGCATCAGCCGTTTCGCCCTGCTGCAGGATGCGCTGGCCGAAGGCGCCGGCAACAAGCTGCATTTCTATGCCTTCGACCTGCTTTATCTGGACGGCTGGGATCTGAGGAAAGCGCCGCTCATCAGGCGCAAGGCGCTGCTTGCGCAACTGCTCGCCGGCCTCGGCGCCAACTCCGCCATCCAGTTTTCCGACCATGTCGAAGGCGGCGGGCAGGGGCTTTACGACCAGGTGACGGAGCTGGGATTGGAAGGCGTCGTCTCCAAGCGCGCCAGCGCCAGCTATCAGAGCGGCCGCACCAAGAGCTGGACCAAGGTCAAGGCGCTACAAAAGGACGATTTCATCATTGCCGGCTATACCACCTCCGATGCTGCCGAAGGGCTGGCCGCTCTGGGCATGGCCGAATTCGAGGACGGCGAGTTGCACTATCGCGGCAAGGTCGGCACCGGCTTCGATGCCGAGACGGCACGAGAATTGCTCGCCCGGCTGGAGCCGCTCACCGCAGGCGCCACGCCGCCGGAGGGCGTGCCGCGCGAGATCATGCGCGAGATGAACTGGGTGCGGCCGCTGCTGTCGGCCCGCATCCACTATGCCAACCGCACCGCCGACAATGCGTTGCGCCACGGTGTTTTCCGTGGCCTCAGGGATGTCGGCCTGTCGACGCCGGTCTCGGCCAAGCGTAAACGCCTGATTTCGGAGGCCGACCTCGCCACCATCTGGGTCACCAATCCCGAGCGGCGGCTGTTCGGCAAGACCGGGCCGACCAAGCTCGACATCGCCGTCTACTACGCGCTGGTCGGCGACTTCATGCTGCCGCACATCATCGGCCGCCCGGTATCACTGGTGCGCTGCCCGACCGGCCTGCCAAAGGACTGTTTCTTCCAGCGCCACGCCTTCACCGGCATGCCGCCTTCGGTGGCTGTCTTCGAGTCGATCAATTCCGAGGGCGAGACCAAAACCTACCTGTCCGTGGAGGATGCAAAAGGCTATCTGGCGCTCGCCCAGTTCGGCGTCGTCGAGTTCCACACCTGGGGCACGCACCGCACGAAACTCGACAAGCCCGACCAGATCGTCTTCGACCTCGACCCGGGCGAGGGGATTGCCTGGCGCGAGGTGGTGGAGGCAGCCGTGCACATCAAGGGCGGATTGGAGGCGCTGGGACTGGTGCCCTTCGCCAAGACGTCCGGCGGCAGCGGCATCCACATCACCGTGCCGGTGACGCAGAAGCAGAACTGGAAGAAACTGCACCAGGCGACCAGCGCCATCTCCACCCATCTGGCCGCCACCGCGCCCGACACCTTCACCACCACCATGGGCAAGGAAAACCGCAAGCGCCGCATCTTCATCGACTACCATCGCAACGCCCGCGGCCATACCTCGGCCGCGCCCTATTCGCTGCGCGCCCGCACCAATCTGCCGGCCTCGACCCCGGTGAGCTGGACGGATCTGGAGTCGATCGATGCGCCGCAGGATTTGAACTATGCATCGCTGCCAGGGTTGCTGGCGACGTCGGGCGATCCCTGGGCCGAGATCGATGAGTTTGCGCGGGATTTGCCGGTGTTTGAGGGAAAGTAGCTCAGGAGCGTCAGCGCAACCTCAACGCGTTATCATCCTAGAGCGTTGCAAGGAACGAAGCGACGCGGCACCCTCCCGGTGGCTGAAGAATGCAACGGACCTGAATGGTCGCTCCATGGGCATTGAGTCCCCTAAGGTCGCGATAACCGTTGGGTGCGAGAAATTGTGAATTGTGGGTGCGAGCGGTCTTGCGTCGCCTCAAGAAGTTGCCGACCCGTCCATCGTGCGGCATTGTGCGGCGACATGGCCAAGAAATCTACTTTCGAATACGATGTCGCCCTGTCGTTCGCCGGCGAGGACAGGGCAGTGGCTGAGGCTGTAGCGACAATCGTCAGACACCACTCTGTGCGGGTGTTTTACGACGAATTTGAGGTCGTTTCACTTTGGGGGAAGGACCTCTATCAGCACCTCAGCGAAATCTATCAATCCAAGGCACGATTTTGTGTGATCTTGTCATCCAAGCACTATGCCGACAAGCTCTGGACGAAGCATGAGCTAAAACAAGCGCAAGCGCGTGCGTTCAAACAAAACCAAGAATACATTCTTCCTGTTAGATTGGACGACACAAGCCTTCCTGGGATCAGTCAGACGATTGGCTACTTGGATCACAGGAAGGTAGGCGACGAGGGTGTTGCCGCTCTGCTGCCTAAGAAGCTTGGGATCAAAGAGCCCTCACTGCCTGAATCGCTCTCAACTCAACCGGAGTTTGTAGAGTATCAAGGCCAACGCATGCACCGTGCTCATCCTGCACAAATCGTCCTTGCTCAAACACAGCCGCATACACTGATAACGCAGGCGCTACCTAGAATACGTTATGGCAGCGAGCCTTGGATTATAGAAGACGGAATAACCCCTAAGCAGCACTGTCATGATTGTGGTGTTCTTGTGGGACAGTACCATACTCACGGATGCGATGTTGAGGTCTGCAGTCTCTGCAATGGGCAAGCAATTTCTTGTGGCTGCGTCCACAGGCCAATTACGACCGAACAACTTGCTCGATGGGAAGACGGTGAGGAAGACGTCTATTTTTGGGTCAGACTTCTCGGTGGCGGGACACGCGTCGCCTCTCCGGTCGTCATCCTCGGGCCTGATCCGAGGAGGAGGGGTGCCATCGACGCTTCCTACAATTTGAATTATTCTCCATCGTCAGCCCCATCCGTCGGCAACCCAACCCGCGCTAAAACATTTCGCTAGGGATTTGCCGGTATCTTGAGGCTCGATGTAGGAGTTCCGCAGCCTCCTTCGTCCTTCGGACGAAGCGCTGCAAAAAGTTTGTCAGTGCATGGCCGCGTAGGAGTGTTTCATGGCGCCCAGGGCAAGTTGGAAAGGTTACCTCAAGCTCAGTCTGGTCAGCTGTCCGGTGCGGCTATACCCCGCCACCAGCGCGAGCGAACGCATCAGCTTCAACCAGCTGCATAAGAAGACCCACAACCGCATCAACATGAAGCCGGTCGACCCCGAGCTCGGCCTGGTCGAGCGCTCGGACCTGGTCAAGGGCTACGAATACGAGGACAAGCAGTATATCATCATCGATGATACCGACCTCGACGCGGTCAGGATCGAATCCAACCACACGATGAACATCGAGGCCTTCGTCGACGAGGACGAGGTGGATGTCATCTACCAGGACGCGCCCTATTATCTGGCGCCGGACGGCGCCATGGCGGAAGAGACCTTCGCCGTGCTGCGCGAAGCCATGCGCAAATCCGGCAAGCTGGCGATCGCCCGCCTGGTGCTGTCCAGCCGCGAGCGCGTGGTGACCATCGGCGCGCGCGAGAACGGTATGTTCGTCTGCACCTTGAGGAACCCGAACGAAGTGCGTGGAACGGCTGAATATTTCGGCAACATCCCGGCCGGCAAGCCGGATGCCGAAATGCTGCAGCTCGCCGAAGCGCTGATCAAGCAGAAGGAAACCACCTTCGATCCGAAGAACTACGAGGACCGCTACGAGATCGCGCTGATGGCGATGATCCGCGAGAAGCTGAAGGGCCACAAGCCGATCATCGCGGCGGCCCCCGAGCGCGGCAACGTTATCAACCTCATGGATGCGCTGAAGGCCAGCCTGTCGCAGCAGGCCAAGCCGCCGGCCAAGTCGAAGAGCAAGGCGGACGAGGCCGAAAAGCCTGCCGCCAAGGCCAAGGCAGGCGCTGCCAAGGAAAACCCGTTGAAGGCCAACCTTCTGAAGGCCGTCGGCAAGAGCAAAGGGTGACGGCGGCCACCGGTATAGTTCCACCCGGCGCCGTCTTCGGCGTCGTCGGCGCGCTGGCGGCGTTTCCGCTCAGGCTCGCCGCGCGCGAGGTCGAGCGCCGGCAGGGCCAGTTGCGGCGCGGCGTCACCCGGCGCACGACCCATGTCGTGTTCGGCCGCGCGCTGCTCGCCAAGGCAGCGATCACCAAGAACGGCGACGCCCAGATCGAGCGCCGCGTCCTGGCCGAGCGCGCCGCCGACCGCGCGCTCGCCAGCGAAAACGGTTTTTTGCGCCTGCTCGGCCTGATGAAAGCGCCGGAGGCGTCCGCACTTTCAAGGCAGTCGCTCCTCGACCAGTCTCGGCTAGGCGCCACCGATCTCGACCTGCTCTCGCTCTTCGATGCCTTCGAGCACGATAGCGAGCCCTATTCCTTCCGCGACCTCATCCTCGCCCGCAAATATGCCGGGCTGATATCGGGTGGCGCGTCCTGGGGCGCGATCGCGCGCTCGGTGCACCGCTCCGGCCCGGTCGCTTCGCTTACCGCCAAGTCGCTCAATGTCGGCTCGCAGCACGGGCGCCCGGATGCGATCTATCTCGAGGATGGCCAAAGCGAGCTCGACGGCCAGCTGCTGTTCGATCTCGGGTCCCCTGACGATGACACGCTTGAGGAGCTGTTCGCGGAGGCCGAAGCGGCGGAGGAGGACGGCCGTCACGACGATGCGACGGCCCTCTACCAGCGTTGCCTCGCCATCGATCCGACCGACGCCATCGCCGCCTTCAATCGCGCCAACTGCCTGCGCGGCGCCAGCCGCACGGCGGAAGCAGCACACGACTATGCCCGCGCCATAAAACTCGACCCAGCCTTCGTCGAGGCCTGGTTCAACCTTGCGGGGCTTATGAGCGACGAGGGCCGCGTGGCCTCGGCCCGCCGGCATCTGCAAAAGGCCATCGCGCTCGACAAGACCTATGCCGATCCGGTGTTCAACCTGGCCCGGCTGGAATTCGATGCCGGCAATTTGCTAGAGGCGCGCCGCAACTGGGCGCGCTACCTCGAACTCGACGCCAGTTCCGAATGGGCGCGTATGGCGACCAAGGGGATCCAGTTCGTGGATTTGCAGCTGGCACGGACGGCGGGGTGACGATGGTTGGCGAAGGCCGAGATGACGGCCAATCTCCCCCCTTGTGGGGGAGATGTCCGGCAGGACAGAGGGGGGCGCTGTCCCGCCGACCGATCGGCTCGTTTCAGAGCGTATTGTTCCGGGGAGATTTGACCGAAGGCCCGCGTTCCTTCGCGCCCCCCTCTGCCCTGCCGGGCATCTCCCCCACGAGGGGGGAGATCGGCGCCGTCACCGTCGCGCGAAGGGCCACCCCATGACCTATTTCCTCTTCGACGGCGACGACAACGCCCCTGTCACCATCCTGCTTGCGCATGGCGCCGGCGCGTCGATGGACTCAACCTCGATGACCGCCACGGCCAAGGCACTGGCAGCGGCCGGCTTCCAGGTTGCGCGCTTCGAATTCCACTATATGGCCGCCCGCCGCTATGGCCACCGCAAGCCGCCGCCGCGCGCCGAGACGGTGAACCCGGAATACATCAAGGCGATCGCCGACCTCAGGGCAAAGGGCGTGGGCGGCCCGCTGATCATCGGCGGCAAGTCGATGGGCGGGCGCGTCGCTTCGATGGTCGCCGACGAGATGTTTGCCAAGGGCGAGATTTCGGGCCTCGTCTGCCTTGGTTACCCCTTCCATCCACCCGCCAAGCCGACGCAGTTGCGGACAAAGCATCTTGCGGAGCTGAAGACGCCGACGCTGATCTTCCAGGGCACGCGCGACGAGTTCGGTACGCCGGACGAGGTCGCGACCTACGATCTCTCCGACCGCATCGAAATGGTCTGGCTGGAGGACGGCGATCATGACCTTAAGCCGCGCAAGAGTATCTCCGGCTTTTCCGCCGCCGATCATCTGAAGACACTGGCCGAGGCGGTCAAGGTGTGGACGGGCAGGATCACCGCCTGACGCCGCCCGATGAAGATCGCCAGCTTCAACATCAACAACGTCAACAGCCGGCTGGATAACCTGCTGGCCTGGCTCGCCGCAGCAAAGCCCGACATCGTCTGCCTGCAGGAGCTGAAAGCGCGCGACACGCAGTTTCCGCGCTCGGCGCTTGCCGCGGCCGGCTATGGCGCGGTGTGGAAGGGCGAGCCGACCTGGAACGGCGTCGCCATTCTCGCGCGCGGTTCCGAACCGGTGCTGACCCGCGATGTCCTGCCCGGCGACGAGGCCGACAAGCAGAGCCGCTACATCGAGGCGGCGGTCAGCGGCATCGTCATCGCCTGCCTCTATGCGCCGAACGGCAACCCGCAGCCCGGCCCGAAATTCCAGTACAAGCTCGCCTGGCACGAAAGGCTGGAGGCGCATGCCGAGCAGCTGTTCGACACCGGCCTGCCGGTGGCGCTGGTCGGCGACTACAACATCGTGCCCGAACCGCGCGACATCTACCCGACCCGCTCCTATGACGACAACGCGCTGGTGCAGCCGGAGAGCCGGGCGTCGTTCCAGCGGCTGCTCGACCAGGGCTGGCTCGACGCGCTGCGCAAGAAGCATCCGAAGGAAACGCTCTACACATTCTGGGATTATCGCCGCAACCGCTGGCCGCGCGACGCGGGGCTCAGGCTGGATCACATCCTCCTGTCGAAGAAGCTCGCCAACAAGCTCACCGCCGCCGGCATCGACCGCGCCGTGCGCGGGCAGGACGGCGCCAGCGACCACGCGCCGGTGTGGGTGGAGTTGCGGTGAGGGAGACGCCTTCCCCTTCTCCCCTTGTGGGAGAAGGTGGATCGGCGCGCAGCGCCGAGACGGATGAGGGGTACTGGAAGAAATGAGGCGTCAGCGATCAAGCCACCGATGCGGCATTCTGGCTCGGTTGGAGACAGAAGTATTCGCCAAGCTGGAGCACCCCTCATCCGACCGAGCTTCGCTCGGCCACCTTCTCCCACAACAAGGGGAGAAGGGGAGGCGCTATCTGTCCAGCGGCCACATCCCAAGTTAGGTTGCGGGCAAAGCACCACCACGGATCGCAACGATGCCTAGCCTATTCGCCAAATCCGACACGTCCCCGCCGAGAGGTGCCGGGCTTGCCTGACATCGGCCTGACCGCAATCCTCGTCACCTCTTGCGTTATCCTCACCGCCGCCGCGCTGCTTGCCGTGCTGCTGCGGCAGGCGCGTGAGCGCAAGATCGCCCGACGCCGGGCCAATCCCGCCGGCGACTATGCGGTGCGCACGCGCTGGGCCCCCAGCACCACCAGCACGCTCAACTTCTCGTCCTTCGTCTATATGGACGTCGACGGAGACGGCAAATACGGCCTTGCCGACCGGCCAATGGCCGGTATCATGGTGCGGCTGTTCGACGAACGGGGCGCCTTCGTCAAGGCGGCGCGCAGCAACAATGGCGGCTTCGCCAACTTCACCATGTCGACGAAGCGGCGCCGGACCGCGCTCCGCGTGCCCGGCCTCTACCGGTTTTCGGTCTCCGTGCCGCCGGGCTGGCGCGCCAGCGGTGCCAACGAGAACCAGTCGATACGCTTGCACGCCGCGCCCGAATCCCTGGTCGGCCTCGCCGGCGATAGCCTTCCGACGCCGGTCGGCCTTGTACCCGGCCGCTACCTGGCGGGCAGGATGCCGGCGGCAGCGCAAGCGACGCTTTCGGTGATGGGCAAGGGCGAGGTTCTCGAAAGCCGGACACTGGCTCCAAGCTCGTCGTTTCGCGTCGATCTCGCCAGCCGGGCAGATGCGGTGGAGATCTCCGGCGACGGCCTCGACCGGCGGCTGGCGCTGTCGTCCTATCCGACCGATCTCGGTCTGCTGTCGCCCGGCTCCGTCGCGCCGGACGCACCGCTGCGGACGATCGGCTTCGACGACGTCACCAAGCGCAGCCTGCGCAAGGTCCCCTGCGGCCACGCCGGGCTCGACTGGCGCAATCTCAACGCCATGTCGCGTGACAACACGAAGAACAGCGAGGGCTACGTCAACGGCAACGTTTCCGGCGATCACTTCGCCTACACCAGCAGCGGCCATCCGGCCGAATTCGGCCGCGATCGCCCCTTCGGCTTTCATTCGGTGATGCTGACCGCCGCATGGCTGGCCTGCGAGGGCGAGATTGCGCTGGTCGAAAGCTGGCTAGGGGAGGAATTGCTGCGCAGCGACGAGATAGTCCTGTCGGCACTGACGCCGTGCCACTATGCCCCAATGCTCAAGGCCGTAACACGAGTTCGCCTGTCGACCAGACACCATTGGCAGCTTGTCGTGGATGACCTGGTTCTGGTCTTCTGAGATCAATCAGAGTGTTGGGTTCGAGAGCGCGCCGTTGGCCGTGATCGCCGAAAGCCTGTCCTTCTTGACAAGCGTCGGCTTCTCATAGGTCTTTTTCATGCCTGACCTCTCCAAAATCTTGTGCCGGCAACATCGGCTTGCCGTCAATCGCGGAAGGGCGCCTGGCCCGCCGAGATTATTGCGGCGTGATGACAGGTCCGGAAGCGCCGTTGACGGCGGTGATCGCGGAAAGCCTGCCCTTCTTGAAAAGCGCCGGCTTCTCATAGGTCTTTTTCATGTCCAAGTCCTCCAAGGATCTTATGCAGTCAGGTTGCCATCTTCGCTCAATCAAGGATGCTGAAATCAGCCTGCGGGCCCGATGGGGCCGGAAGCGCCGTTGCCGGCCGTGATCGCGGAAAGCCTGCCTTTTTTGACAAGCACCGGCTTCTCGTAGGTCTTCTTCATGCCCAACGCTCCAAGATTCCCAGCCCGGCAATGTCGGGCTGCCGTCTTCCGTCAATCATGGGTGAGTGTCTGCCCGGCTGAGATCAGCCCGGCAGCACAACAGGACCGGAGGCGCCGTTGGCGGCGGTGATCGCGGAAAGCCTGCCCTTCTTGACAAGCACCGGCTTCTCATAGGTCTTCTTCATGATCGAACTCTCCAGAATATCCCGCGTGGATAATGTCAGACTCGTGTTTCCTGTCAACCATGCCGGCCGCTGTTGCCCTCTATTCTTGAAGAAGTCGGCATTTCTGCTCTCGACGCCCGTGCGGAGTGACGCGAAAGACACAGGCAGCAGCGCGTTGCGCATTCGGATATTCGCGCGTCGGCCGCATAGATCTGTGATTCCAAGGTCTTTCCCGAAAGCAGTAGGCCCGCAATGGCTCCCTGATGGAGACGTCCCCGATCTCGCAATTTCCGACACTTGGATAGGTTCAGCTTTTGATCGAATTGATTGAATCGCCGACCTGCTCTAACTATTTGTTTTTACGCAATTACGGACGGAAAACCGCCGCGCGCTTTTCCTGGAATTGCTCTAGCCTTCGCGACGAGCTCGGCTAGGATGTTGATATCGCTTTCTTCCCGCGGGGGAGACTGGCGCCGCTGCGGGGGGAACCGATGAACAGGTCTGTTGACAGGCTGCTGGCGTTTCTTGTGCTGGCCGTTGCCTTGGCCTGTCTGGCGCATCTGTACCTGCTGCCAGGCACTTTCGCCTTGAGCCGCCTGGCGCATCCGCTGGCGGATGCGGCGTCCCTGCGGCTCGTGGCATTCCTGGCGGCGGCGCTGGTCTGCGCGCTTGGTGCGCTGCTGTTCTGGCAAGGCCTGTTGCCGGGCTGGCCGGGCCGCCAGCGCGGCGCGCGACTGTTCGGCCGGGCGGCGGAAGTGCAGGTTTCGGGCAGGCCGCGCCTGCGCCTGGTTTTCCTTGCCCTGCCGATGCTCGCCGTGCTGGCACTGCTGGCCGACCAGTTCGGTCCATGGCGGACGGGCGGGGAGGTGCCCGCCGAGCCGAAGGGTCAGGATGTCGCCGATGCTCCGCCGCCGGCGCCGGCGGCCCCATCGCCCGTCACGCCGGCTCCGCCACCAGAGCAGGTCGTCAAGACACCGCCTCCAGCCGAGCCGGCGCCGGTCACGCCGCCAGCTCTTGCGCCGGCCCCGGAAGAACCGCCAAAGACGGCACTGGCACCTGCGCCGCCGCAGGCTGCCCCGCCGCCACAGACCGTGGCGCCCCCGCCACCATCCGCGCCGCCGCAACCCACCCAGCCCGACGGCCATCGCGATGCCGTGGTCTGGCTGGCGGTGTCGGCCGACGGGCATCAGATCATGAGCGCCAGCACCGACCGCATGATCAAGCTCTGGGACATCGACGGCAAGCGGCTGATCCGCGATCTCGGTGTCCACAAGGACATGGCGCGCACGGCGCTGTTCATGCCCGACGGCAAGCGGGCACTGACCGCGGGCGACGACGGCGAGATCGTGCTGCGCCAACTTTCGGATGGCGCGGTGCTGCACGTCTTTTCCTCAGGCACGAATGGTGGCGTCAGGAACCTGGCGATCAGCCCGGACGGCAGACTGGCCGTCAGCGGCCACGACACCGGCAGCGTCATCGTCTGGGATATCGACAAGGGCAGCGTGCTGCATGTGCTGCCGGGCCACGACTGGTCCGTCAGCGCCGTCTCGCCTGACGGCACGCGCGCCATCTCGGGCAGCATCGACGGCGAGTTGAAGCTCTGGGACATCGTTTCAGGCAAGCAGTTGCGCAGCTGGCACGGCCACGAGCAGGGCACCTATGGCGCCGTCTTCACCGCCGACGGCCACCATGCGGTGACCGGCAGCGGCGACTACACGATCAAGCTCTGGGATCTCGACACCTTCAAGGAAGTGCGCCGCTTCGAGGGCCATTCCGGCACCGTCTATGAAATCGCGCTTTCCTCCGACGGCAAGCGGCTTGCCTCGGTCTCGCTCGACGGAACGGCGCGGCTCTGGAACATGGACACCGGCGCCGAGATCGCCGAGTTCGATCCAGGCACCGGGCCGCTTTATTCGGTCGCCTTCGCCGCCGACGGCACGCTGCTCACCGGCGGCTACGACCGCGCCATCAGGGACTGGCCAGGGGCGGGCGGCGACGGCGTGGTGCTGTTCGCCGGCGCGCCGGAATAGCGGAGGTATCCACAACCGCGGATATTCCACATCAGCGCGGCTTGCGCTAATGATTGCTGGGGATCGCAAATGGGTTGGGGACCGTGAGCAACAACGACTGGCCGCTTGAAGCGGATACGACAGTTTTCAGTCCGACCGCGCCGCGTCGCCGAAGAATTGTTCCGATCGTCTTGCTTGTGCTGACTGCGGTCGTGCTGTTTTGGCCGGCTCGCAATTATTACGTTCAGTGGTCTGCCATAAGAAAGGTGCAGGCGGCATTCCTCGCCAAGGACTACATCGAGGCATACCGCCAGATGTCGCTGTTGGCGAAGATGGGCAATGCCGATGCACAAGGCCAGCTCGGCGCGCTGTACTGGCGCGGCCAGGGCGTGGCGCAAAATGACGGCCAAGCGGTGTATTGGTGGAAAAAATCCGCCGAGCGCGGCAATGCGGAAGCCATGGCCGCACTGGGTCAAGCCTACTTTATGGGCAGGGGAGTCGAAAAGGACAATCAGCTTGCCGAGAGTTTTTCACGAAAAGCCGCCGACAAAGGCAACATGAATGGGCAGTACCAGCTCGGCGTCTTGTACTGGCATGGCCAGGGTCTGGCGCAAAGTTATGAGCAGGCTCTCTATTGTTGGCGCAAGGCGGCTGATCAGGGGAGCGGGGAAGCCGAATATTCTCTCGGCCAAGCCTACTCCAACGGCCAAGGGGTCGAAAGAAACGATCAGCTGGCGTTGAAGTTTGCCAGGCAGTCAGCCGACAAGGGCAATGCGAATAGTCAGTACGTCGTCGGCGTCCTGTATGCGAAGGGCCAGGGTGTTACGCAAAGTTATGAGGAGGCCCTCTCCTGGTGGCGCAAGGCAGCCGATGGCGGGAGCGCCGAAGCCATCTTCTGCATCGGCCGTGCCTACTATCTCGGCCAAGGTCTCAAGAAGGACGATCAGCTCGCCGTGATGTGGACGCGAAGGGCGGCCGACAAGGGCGAGCCGAATGCCCAGGCTCTGCTGGGCACTCTCTATTCGCTTGGCCACGGCGTTGGTCAGGATGACCGCCTGGCATTCGAATTGTGGATGAAGGGCTGCAACTGCCGGTCTGGCCGATGCGCAATACGCGGTGGCGGCTGCTTATGGGCAGGGAAAAGGCGTCGCCACGGACGACGGCCAGACATTTGCGTGGATGAACAAGGCTGCCAATCAGGGCTATTTGTTCGCTCAGTCGAATCTGGGCGGATATTATTCGATGGGCCGAGGCGTCGCGAAGAGCGACGAGCAGGCGGTCTATTGGTGGCGCAAGGCCGCGGAAGCGGGGAATGCCGAAGCCGGTGCCAATCTGGCCCGGGCATATTCCCTTGGCGAAGGCGTCAGGCGGGACGATGCGTTGGCCGCGACTTGGGCACAAAAGGCGTCAGACGGCGGAAACGCCGACGCTCAATACCTGCTTGGCATCCTTTACAGCCAGGGTCACGGCCTCGCGCAGAACGATAATCTGGCCTTCCAATGGTGGATGAAGGCCGCCCTCAAAGGCCATGTGGTCGCGCAGTACAATGTCGGGGTCGTGTATCGGGACGGGCAGGGCGTCGGGAAGGACGAGGGGCGGGCATTCGATTGGCTGAGCAAGGCGGCCGACAAGGGCAACGACCTTGCGCAGTTCGCTCTCGGTGGACTGTATTGGGATGGTATGGGAGTGACGAAGGACGCCTTTCGGGCGGCAAGGCTCTGGCGCAAAGCCGCCGACCAGGGCAATGCCTTCGCACAGAAAGCGCTCGGCACAGCCTATTCCGAGGGTGTCGGCGTTCCGCAAAGCGGTGCGGATGCGGCGGCATGGTGGCTCAAGGCGGCGCGACAGGGAAATCGATGCCCAGCTCAGTCTGGCCTACGCCTCCGCCAACGGCGTGGGCATTGCAAGAGACGACAAGGCTGCCGAGTCCTGGTGGCTGGAAGCTGCAAAGGCGGGCAATGTCGATGCCGAGTTCAGCCTGGGCACGCTCTACTATCGCGGGATCGGCGGGAAGCCCAACTACAAGGAAGCCGCCAAATGGTTCTTGAAGGCGGCGGGGCACGGCAACGCCAGTGCCAAGACCTGGATTGAGCTGATGAAGGAAAACGGCCAGCTCGACAGCAAGATGTTGTGAGCTGAGTGCCCAAGCAACGCTGCGAAATCGGCGAAGCTTCCAAATCTCCCCCTTGCTGCGGAGATGCCCGGCCGGGCAGAGGTGAAGAAATGCCATCCGAGTAGTATCCGATGACCAACCTCCACCTCGTCGAAGCCTCAATCGCCGACCTGCGCCGTGCGCTGGAAGAGGGCACCGTCACCAGCGTCGAACTGGTTGGCGCCTATCTCCGGCGCATCGCCCAGTACGACCGCCATGGCATTGCCCTCAACGCCGTGCCCGTCCTCAACCCCAAAATGTTCGAGGAGGCGGCTGCCTCCGACCGCCGCCGCAGGGCTGGCGCGACCCGCGGGCCATTGGACGGCATCCCCTACACCGCCAAGGACAGCTACAAGGCGGAGGGACTGACTGTAGCCGCCGGCTCGCCGGCCTTCGAGCATCTCGTCGCCAGTGAGGACGCCTTCACCATCGCGCGCCTGCGCGCCGGCGGCGCTGTGCTGATCGGGCTGACCAACATGCCGCCGATGGCCAATGGCGGCATGCAGCGCGGCGTCTATGGCCGCGCCGAAAGCCCCTACAATGGCGACTACCTGACCGCCGCCTTCGCCTCCGGATCGTCCAACGGATCGGGGACGGCAACGGCCGCGAGCTTCGCTGCCTTCGGCCTCGGCGAGGAGACATGGTCGTCCGGCCGGGCGCCGGCCTCCAACAACGCGCTGGTCGCCTATACGCCGTCGCGCGGCGTCATTTCGGTGCGCGGCAACTGGCCCTTGGTGCCGACCATGGACGTGGTGGTGCCGCACACCCGCTCGGTGCCTGACATGCTGGAACTGCTCGACGTGATCGTCGCCGACGACGCGGAGACGCGCGGTGATTTCTGGCGCGCGCAGCCCTGGGTGGCGCTGCCGAAGTCCAGTGACGTGCGGCCGCAAAGCTACACCGCGCTCGAGCTGAAGGGCGCGCTGAGTGGCAAGCGGCTCGGCGTGCCACGCATGTATATTGGCCGCGATACGGAAGCCGCCAAGCCGATCGAAATCCGCGCCTCGGTGCTGGACCTGTGGCAGCAGGCGGCGCGCGATCTGGAGCGGCTCGGCGCAAAGATTGTCGAGGTCGATTTTCCCGTCGTCTCCAACTACGAGCGCGACCGCCCGGGTACGAAAACCATGGTCGAGCGCGGTCTGCTGCCGCAAGAGTTCGCCGAGCGCGAGATCTGGGATCTCTGCATCTTTGCCTGGGATGACTTTTTGCGCGCCAATGCCGATCCGGCCATTCCCGATCTTGTCTCGGTCGACGGCCCGAAGATCTTCCCGCAGCCGCCGGGGACGCTGCCGGATCGCTATGGCGAGGACGGTTTCGACCTGGCGGAGTATGTCGAGCGGGCGAAGCTGGGCGTGACGCCCTTCGCCGACATCCCGACGCTGGAAGCGGGCCTGAAAGGCCTGGAGGCGACGCGACGGATCGACTTCGAGGACTGGCTCGACGATCAAGGCCTCGACGCGGTGGTGCTACCGGCCGTGGCCGATGTCGGGCCGGCGGATGCCGATATCGACAAGGCCTCGGCAGCCCTTGCCTGGCGCAACGGCACCTGGGTCGCCAACGGCAATCTGGTCTGGCGTCACCTCGGCATTCCGACCGTCACAGTGCCGATGGGCACCATGGCCGATATCGGTATGCCGGTCGGCCTTACCTTCGCCGGCAAGGCTTATAGCGATGTGGAACTGCTTCGCATGGCCGGCGACTATGAGCGCTCAGCTGCCCGCCGCACAAGCCCGCCGCGCACGCCGGAATTGCCGGACGATGTGTTTTCCGCTGGTCGCGGCCGGGTGGGTGACTGGCAAGGCGAGCCGCTCAGCATTGCGCTTGCTGCCGAGAAGCGAGATTCCGGCGATCAGGACCAGATCGTTGTCACGCTCGACTTGCAGGTCGATGCAGACGAAGCATCAACGGCGAGCGTAACGCTTCACGTCAATGGCGAGCTCGTCGCGTGCGAGCGCATCGGCAGGCGCTTCACCGGGCGCGTGCTGGTTCCGGCGCGCGAGCACGCCGGGTTCCACAGCATCTGGCGGAGCGCCTACGGCTCCATCGTCACCGCGCTGGTGCGAGCTGAGGACGGCCGCACCGCCGGCGCTTATGCGGTGACCGGCGGGATCGGGTGAGGGGCGGAAGCTGCGATCTCCCCCCTTATGGGGGAGATGGCCGGCAGGCCAGAGGGGGGCGCTGTCCCGCCAGCCTCTCAGTCAACCTATCCGCCATCCTCGCGGGCTTTCGGATGGGCGAATGCAGGAAGGCCGCGATCCTTCGCGCCCCCCTCTGCCCTGCCGGGCATCTCCCCCACAAGGGGGGAGATTGGCTGCTTCAGCGTCGCCCTATCCTTGACCCACCCGCCACCCACGCTATGTTCGCGCCATGCCAGAACCAGCCCTCGCGCCCCTCATCGTCATCGATCTCCAGACCGGCATGTTCGACGGTCGCTTCGAGCCGCCTATCCATGATGCCGACGGCATGGTTGCCCGCGCCCGCGCGCTGATCGACTGGGCGAGGCGGAGCGGGCGCAAGGTGGCCTTTGTCAGGCATGATGGGCCGACGGGCGATCCGCTGGCGCCGGGCGAGCCGGGCTGGCCGGTGTGGCCGGCGCTCGGCCAGGCCGGGGATGAGCCGACTTTCGCGAAGAGTGTTCGCAATGCTTTCAGCAACTCAGGCCTTGGCGAATGGGTGGCCGGGCAAGGCGCCGGCGAGGTCGTGCTTGCCGGCGCGCAGACCGATTTTTGCATTGCCGCGACGGTGGAGGGTGCCTTTGCCGAAGGGCTCGGCGTCACCGTGGTTTCCGACGCCCACTCGACAATGGACACGCCCGGCGAGACCGCCGCCGAGATCATCGCCCGCCACAACGCGGCCTTCACGGAGGCCGGCGTCACGCTGGTTACGACGAAGGCGCTGACGGGGAACTGAGCTCCCCTTCTCCCCTTGTGGGAGAAGGTGTCGCCGAAGGCGACGGATGAGGGGTGTTCCAGGGAACGCCAGCGTCTCACTCCGCTGGAACACCCCTCATCCGTCTCGGCGCCCTCGCGCCGATCCACCTTCTCCCACAAGGGGAGAAGGGATAACGCAACCATGGAGGCCACCTTGCCACACCTGACCTTGCCGGCCGAAGGCGGATGCCGTTGCGGGCGCGTGCGGCTGAAGATTTCCGCGCCGCCCTTGCTCACCATGGCCTGCCATTGCACGGGCTGCCAGTCGATGTCGGCCAGCGCCTATTCGCTGAGCGCCGCCATTCCGAGCGACGGGTTCGAAGTCATTGAGGGCGAACCGGTGATCGGCGGCCTGCACGGCGCCTCGCGGCATTTCTTCTGCCCGCATTGCATGAGCTGGATGTTCACGCGGCCGGAGGGGCTCGACTGGTTCGTCAACCTGCGCCCGACCATGCTCGACGATCCAGGCTGGTTCACGCCCTTCGTCGAGACCTGGACCAGCGAGAGGCTGCCCTGGGCGACGACGCCGGCCGTGCACAGCTATGCGGCGCTGCCGGCGATGGAGGAGTATGAGGCGCTGACGGCCGAGTTTGCCCAGAACTTTGTGAGAGGCGGCTCCGCCGGCTGATCGCTTTTTGGTCGCGCCGGTGCCGACGGAGCAGGGGTGGTTGCCACCACATATTGCCTGATGGGGGCGCGGGCCTGCCGTGGTCGACGCGGCTGCGGGGGCGCATGTTGGGGTGTGCTCTGAGCTCGCGCCGACCAGGGCGGCTCGTACCGCCGCAAAATCAGCATCGCACATCGCTGGTTCGCCGAAACTTCCGCGAAAGCGGAATATGCGGGCGCTAAAGAACGGATTCGGCGCAAACACTTTCTCGCCTTTCCCGCATTGACCTCCTTCGAACGAGCGGCGACGACTGGCGCTTCAACCGATGGACGGCGCCCTTGACCGAGCAGACGATTTTCCTGAACGCAAAACTGGCCGATGGCGCGCTGGTCGATCTCATCGTCACCGACGGGCGCTTCAGCGCCATCACCCCGGCAGCCGAGCGGACGCAAGCAACCGCCGCCGCCACCATCGACCTCGGTGGGCAGCTCGTCGTGCCCGGTTTCGTCGAGGGCCATATCCATCTCGACACCTCCTTTTACGGCGACGCCTGGCGTCCGCACATCCCGTGCACCGACGGTTTCGACGTGCGCGAGCGCGTCGCGTTCCAGGCACAAAACCTCGCCGCCGCCGCGCCGATGGCGGAACGCGCGAAAAGCCAGCTCGAGCTCTGCATCGGCAATGGCAGCCTTGCCATGCGCAGCCATGTCATGGTCGATGGCTCGGTCGGCCTGAAGCACCTCGAAACAATCCTTGCCGTGCGCTCGGCCTATCACGACCTGATCGACATCCAGCTCGTCGCCTTCCCGCAAAGCGGTATTTTGTCTTCGCCCGGCACGCCGGAACTGCTCGACGAGGCGCTCAGGCTGGGCTGCGACCTGATCGGCGGGCTCGACCCAGCTAGCTTCGATCGCGACGTATCGGGCCATCTCGACGTGGTATTCGGCCTCGCGCAAAAGCACGGCGTCGGCGTCGATATCCATCTGCACGATGGCGGCAGCCTCGGTCTGTTTCAGATCGAGGAGATCGCACATCGGACAAAGGCACTCGGCATGGCCGGCCACGTCGCGGTCAGCCACGCCTATGCGCTGGGCGACATTCCCGCCGATGCGCTCAACAAGGCCGGCGCGATGCTCGCTACCTCAGGTGTTTCGATCATGACCAACGCCCCGGGCAACCACGCCTTTCCGCCGGTCGCGGCGCTGCGGCAGGCCGGGGTCACCGTCTTCAGCGGTTCCGACAACATCCGCGATTCCTGGTGGCCCTATGGCGATGGCGACATGCTCTCGCGCGCCAATTTGATCGGCTACCGCTCCGGCTTTTACGAGGACCGCGAACTTGCAGCGGCCTTCGACGTGGTGACCTATGCCGGCGCAAAAGCGCTGCGGCTTGAAGGCTATGGCATCGCGGTCGGCGCCGCCGCCGACTTTGTCGCCATGCCGGCCGAGCATGTCCCCGAGGCTGTGGTCGCCGTGCCGGGAGCGCGCACCGTATATCGCCGGGGCAGGGCTGTCGCGAAGGATGGGAAGATGGCGCGGTGATGAGGGGCGGCTAATATATCGTTCGCCAAGTTTTGTTCGAAAGCGTACACTGAGCAGATCGCCAGCCACATTCATGGGCGCTGACGCCGGGCGCACGCGGCCGGGAGATGACATGCGCTCTTGCCCCTTTTCGGGAGAGTGCGATGGACCAGACGGTCAGCAGGGATAAAAGCGACCTTTTGCGCCGCATGAACCCAGACGACTTTGCGCTGCTCGCGCCTCATTTGCACAATCGTTTCCTCGACCTCAGGGATCCGCTCGAAACGGCAGGCGAGCCGATCAGCTCGGTTTGCTTCCTCGAAAGCGGCATCGCCTCGGTGGTGGCCAGGAACCGGCCGGGCCTCGACACAGAGGTCGGCATCATCGGTCGCGAAGGCATGTCCGGGTCCGCGCTGGTGATGGGCGCCGACTGGGCACCTCACGATTGCTACATCCAGATGACGAGCGAGGCGGTCTGCATGGATGCGGCACCCTTCAACGCCGCGCTCCAAAGCAGCCAGACGCTTCGCCCCTTCCTGCTGCGCTATGTCCACTATCTGCATATCCAGACCAGATCCACTGCGTTGAGCAATGCCCGTGCGAAGCTGGAGGATCGGCTGGCCAGATGGCTGCTGATGTGTGATGACCGGGTGGCCGGCGAGCAAATCCTGATCACCCACGAACTCCTGTCGGTCATGCTTGGGGTCAGGCGTCCCGGCGTCACGGTCGGTCTTCAGATTTTGGAAGGGCGCGGCCTCATCAAGTCTCGACGCGGCGCGATCACCATTCGCGACAGGGACGGTCTGGTCAGCATCGCCGACGGCTTCTACGGCCAGGCCGAGGCCGACTATGACCGGCTGCTTGGCTAGCACCTTCAGCGGCGTGGACCGGAAATGGCCGACGCGAATGCCGGTGAGGCCAGGTGGATGTATCCGCCTTTGACTGCGACATCCTGCGAACCGCTTTCATCAAATCGGTCATGGAAGGCAATGTCCCGGAAGCCCGGTGGCGCACGCTCGCCGCGTCCCTCATCCGCGACTTGACCGGCCACGAAGACATCGACCCCGACATGCTGGACTGGCTCACGCGCAAATAGCGCCGCTGGTTTTTGCCACGCTGACCTTTCGGTTTGGAAAAGGCCGTGGCCAACACGCCTGGCGACGGCAGGCCAGCGCCGCCGCACCTACCCCAACCCAAGCGGCCTGCCGTCTTCGGCAGATACGCTGCGGCAAAAC
This sequence comes from Mesorhizobium sp. CNPSo 4689, assembly GCF_057784325.1. NCBI lineage: Bacteria > Pseudomonadati > Pseudomonadota > Alphaproteobacteria > Hyphomicrobiales > Phyllobacteriaceae > Mesorhizobium > Mesorhizobium sp. CNPSo 4689. The sequence goes on along the minus strand of NZ_JBWLUZ010000028.1, from coordinate 18,914 downwards.
AATAAGTTGCAAAGAAAATTGCGAGCCGCCGGGTGGATAGACAAAGGGCCTGACACCGGGGGGTAGTGTGGTGCCAGGCCCTTGCCGTCGGGTTCGACAGCAAGAATGCGCATGTGCCGGCTGGTGTCGCAAGGCGGACCATGGTCCGCACCAAAGGTCGCCTGTGATCGCGGACTTGAGGCTATCGCTCCGGGCTTCTACGAGGGCCGGGCTGCGAGCTTCGGCGTGGTGACTTGTGCCGACGCGAAAGCGGCGCCAGGACTTTCGTGGAGACATTTGCGCGTTGCAGCCTTCGCTCTCCACGACTGGCCTGTTGCTACTTTGCAACTGCGTTCGATCACAATTTCGAGAGGTAAAACTTTTGGTTGAAGCGGCTGATTTGCCGAGCGATATCAACCTTAGTCGATTCACGCGGAGGGCTTCATGAAACTGGTATTGCTCTGTTCGGTTGCATTTCTGGCAGCCACTTCTCCAATTCTGGCCGCGGACCTTGTCCAGCCCGTCGCCGCCATGCCTTTTTCGTGGACCGGCTTCTACGTTGGCGCTCAAGCGGGCGGCGGGTGGAATGACAGCCGTTGGTCGGGTACCACCTTCATTCCCTTCAATACAAATGGGTCCGGCGGTATTTTCGGCGGCCAGATAGGCTACAACTACCAGATCAACCAGTTCGTCATCGGCATTGAAGGCGACCTTGCAGGCTCGACTGTGAAGGGCGACAACCAATGTTCCAATGTTACCGGCACGGTCTGCGAAACCAAGCAGGACTATCTGGGCTCGGTGCGCGGGCGTCTCGGTTATGCTGTCGATCGGTTCCTGGTCTATGGCGATGGCGGTGTTGCCTTCACCAACTACAAATTTGCGGAAGTCGACAGCTTTCAGCAATCGTTTGGAGGCGGGTCTCGGGTTGGCTGGACCGCCGGCCTGGGCGTCGAATACGCCTTCACCGACCATTGGACCGCGGGCGTCGAATGGAACTACTATGATTTTGGCACCAAGTCTGGCGAAAGCGACGTGAATACGGGCTTCTTCGTAGACAATCGCGACACAGAAAATGTCGTCGTCGGAAAGATCAACTACAAATTCTGAGGCGCTGGGCAGCAAGCCGTACCGACGGGCCATTTCGATGTGGTCCTGACGCGGAAGCACGGCGCTGTTGCCATAGCTGACTTCTTGCGGCAACCCAATGCCGTTAATGTGAACCACGATGCCCATGAACGGCCCGGTTCGGCCCGCAGGAGAGATGTGCGAGGACATCAATCCACACGGCGCTCTGGGGCAAGCCTCGCCCCCGACATCATGACGTGCCGGGATCAGGGAGCTTGTCTCATGACTCAGGCCGCAAAGGATGTTCCGCTTCGTTGCCGCTGCGGCCGCGTCAGCGGCGTCGCCAAGGACGTTGCACCGCGCACCGGCTTCCGCTTCACCTCTACTGCCGGGACTGCCAGGCCTTCGCGCGCTTCCTCGAGCGGCCGGACATGCTCGACGTCGCCGGCGGCACGGACATCTTCCAGATGCTGGCTGGCCGTGTGACGCTTGCCGCGGGCAAGGACGCCGTGCGCTGCCTGCAATTCTCCGGCAAGGTGCTGCGCTGGTACACCTCTTGTTGCCGGACCCCGATCGGCAACTCGGCCGGCCCGCGCTTCCCGGTGGTCGCCATCACTCATTCCTTCATGTGCCACGACGCCGCGCCCCGCGACACGGTGCTCGGCGCGCCGCTTTGCCGGATCCATGAACTCTCCGCCGTCGGCCCGCTGCCACCCAACGCGCCGCCGCCACCGACGTTCAGCCTCTTTGCGCGGCGCGTCTCAAAACTTCTCTTCTGGTGGCTGCGGGGCCTCGGCCGGCCGAATCCGCTCTTCGACCAGCACACGAACGCCCCGCTTTCCCTGCCGCGCGTCATCGCGCCGGCCGAGCGCGATGCACTGGCCGGTGTGCCGATGCCCGCTCGCTTGGAGTCTTGATCCGCCACTTGCTGACAAATGATCTGGCTGGCTCGGTCTTTGGAGCCGGGAAGGTGAATCAGCGCATCAGCCAATAAGGCTAAGTGGCGGATATCGCAGGCCGCATGCTTGGCGGTGTCGCACATCCCTCCAAATTAATTTGCATACAAATGTTTCGGATTGGCACGGTTTCGTGAAGCACTTCACCGTTCCCGCGTAATCGATCGGATACAGAAGCATCGCAAAACCGGCGCGGCGTGAGAGGGCAGCACTGCTTTTTCCACCGCTACGATATGGAGGATGTCGATGTTCAAAACCCTTGGCCGAATTGCAGCTGCTCTCAAGCGAGCCGGCAAGCGCAACGAGACGATGCGCGCATTGGATAATCTGCCGCCGGAAACCCAGAAGGACATCGGCTGGTCGAAGTCCCCTTCTGACGAAATCCGGCTGCCGTTTTAACGGGCCGAGCCGGACGCCTTGCTCTGTCGAACGCATCCGGCCGGCGGCGTCCGGTCGCCTCTCGCCCAACCACCACCGCAGCGCCGCGATCACGGATCAGCGCTACCTGGCTTCGTCCGATGTCCATACGGGCTTGAAAGACACCGTCTTCAGGCCCGCGTTTCGGACCCGATCGACGAACACGTCGTTGACGAACACGGACGACGCGCGCATCGGCAGCTTGAAGATCTCGGCGTTGCCGATGCGATGCGCGTGGAACACGTAGCGTTCGATTGCGAGGATGCCGCCGTCTTCGAAAGTGACGATCTGCGACCGCTCCTTGTCCAGCGCGTCGATCACATTGGTGACGTTGAAGAGCCAGACCGGATCGCCGCTAAGCGGCAGCAACTGGCCATAGGGCTGCAATGATGCCGCCAGCGCATCGACGGCGGGCTTGCGCAGCAGCGGTGCGTGTTCGCCAAGCCAGGGGAAGTCCGAATAGAGGTAGACGCGGTCGTCCTCGGCGATGCGCTGCATGACCGGCGGATCCCATGTGTCGAGAACCCTTCCATCCAGGCCGAAGAAGAACTCGAAGTAACTGTCATCAACCGGCAGGACCCACTCCTGATCCTCCAGGACCGCGAACTCGTAGAGGCTGATCGGCATCGGTCGGTATCCTTGCGTCAGGGGTAACGCTCTCCACCTTTTTCTGTTGATCGCGCCAAAAAAACAACGCTAATTGATGCCTGCGAGGGGCCATGCTGACAGTTGATGAAGTGGGAGCGATCCCGTTGTTCTCGGGTCTGCCGGCGGCCGAGCTGGAGCGCCTGGCGCGGATGGCCGCCGACCTTCATCTCAGCCCCGGAGAGTTCGCGGTCCACGAGGGCGGCGAGGCAGCGCTCTTTGCGGTTCTCGCCGGCAAGATCGAAGTCGTAAAAACCTTCGACGGCGTCGAGCGGACGCTCGGCTGGCGGTTGCCGGGAACGATCTTCGGCGAGGTGCCGATCGCGCTTGGCTCGGGTTTTCCGGGCGGCTATCGCGCCGCCGAGCCGTCCCGCGTCATGCGCATCGAGGTCCAGCAATACTATTCCATCGCGGCGGTTTCGAAGGACGTCGCCCAGAAGGTCAGCGCGCTGGCCCGCGAGCGCATGGGTGGGCTGCAGAGCGTCACCGCCGAACCGCAGAAGCCGCGCGTCACCCTGGTCGGCCACCGTTGGGACACGGCCTGCGGCGACCTGCGCCGGTTTCTCGCCCGCAACCAGATCTCGTTCACCTGGCTGCTGCCCGACACGTCGGATGCCGAGGCTTTCTGGTCCGCCCAGGGCAGGCCGGCTCGGGATGGTCCCGTCGCCCTCCTGACGGACGGCGAGATCGTCGAAAGACCCGCCGTGCGCGATCTTGCCATTCGTCTGGGGTTGCAGACGCGCCCGCGCGGCGCCGAGTACGATGTCGCGATCGTCGGCGGCGGGCCGGCCGGTCTTGCCGCGGCGGTCTATGGCGCCTCCGAGGGCCTGCGCACCATCGTCGTCGAGCGCGAGGCGCCCGGCGGGCAGGCCGGCACGTCGTCGCGCATCGAGAACTATCTCGGCTTTCCGAGCGGCATTTCCGGCGACGAGCTCGCCAGCCGCGCGCTGCAGCAGGCAAAGCGGCTCGGCGCCGAAATCCTGGTCACCCGCTCGGTCGCCGGCATCGATCCGGCGACGCATGAGGTGGTGCTCGACGGCACCGATGTCGTGCGCGCCCGCAGCCTCATCCTGGCCACCGGCGTCGCCTGGCGCCGCCTCGCCATCGACGGGTTCGACCGGCTGATCGGCAAGGGCGTCTATTATGGTGCCGCGCGCAGCGAGGCGAGCAGCACGCATGGGCAGGATGTCTACCTGATCGGCGCCGGCAATTCGGCCGGCCAGGCGGCGATGCATTTTTCCGGCCATGCGCGCAGCGTCACACTGCTCGTGCGCGGCCCGTCGCTTGCCGACAGCATGTCCCACTATCTGATCGAGCAGCTCAGGGCGAAATCGAACGTAAAGGTCCAGCTTCGCTCCGAAGTCCAGGCCGTGCACGGCGAGACGCACCTGACGGCGATCGACATTCTCGACAAGACAAGCAACGAGGTAAGCCGGCACGAATGCGGCGGGCTGTTCGTGTTCATCGGCGCCAACGCCGAGACCGAGTGGCTGCCGGCCGAGGTCGCGCGCGATGCGCGCGGCTATGTGTTGACCGGCGACGACGTGAAGAAGGCCGGGCTCTGGTCGCATGGCCGCGACCCCTATCTGCTCGAGACCAGTGCGCCCGGAATCTTCGCCTGCGGCGATGTGCGGCTGAGCCCGGTCAAGCGGGTCGCGTCAGCAGTCGGCGAGGGCAGCATGGCCATCGCCTTCGTCCACCAGTATCTGGCCAATGAGGGCAAGGCCCAGCGCATTTGATGGCCGGACCGCCTGCTTGACAGGCCGGCCCCATTGCCTCAGCCTTTGGGCCAAGCAGGGGAACGCGCGATGAAGAAAGAATACTCGAAGCCCATACTGGTCAGAAAAGGCCGGCTCTCGGCCCAGACCGCTCAGCAGGCCGGTTCGCAGGCACCGGATTAACACCGGCGCAACCGCCTAGAGCGGTTCAACGTTTCACGGAAACGCAGAACCGCTCTATCTCTTTGTTTTCACGCAATTCCGGACGGAAAACCGCTGCGCACTTTTCCTGGAATTGCTCTAAGATCGTCATCTGATACGCAAGGACGGAACTGACGCCGGCCAGCCTAGCTGGCGCGCCAACCGCGGTATATTTCGGGACCCGGCAGCACGGGCACCGTTCGATCGAGCCGTGCTGCCTTCAGGCCGGTCAGCCGGCAGGCTTGTAAGAGCCGGCAGCCTTTTTGGCGGCGGCGAGCACCCCCTTCATGTCGAGTTCTTCGAGGATGACGAGGTCGCTCACCGAACCGCTTGCCCGTACAGCAAGGGCCATGCCCATCCCGGCTGTCTGGTCAGGCACCTCGCCATTGACGACGACGTCGTAAGCGCCGCGCGTAAACATCAAACTGGTCATCTTGCCGCCAACGCTTTCGAACGTTGCCTTGATTGCGGCTTCCCGGTCTGATCCCTGCATCAGTCCCTTGGCGGCGTGGGGTTCATAGTTTGCCAATATGGTAACCTTCATGGCTGTCTCCTCCAAATATCGTTGCCTCGTGCTGCTCAAACGTTTGAGCAGCACGGAGGTGCTTGTCTTTTCACTGACATTTTGACGTGGCCTGTGGACCGCCAGGGCAGCCATGGCCAACGGCAGTTCATGACCGGAGCTAAGCTGCGGTCTGCCGCAATATGCGCCTATTCTAATATGACGACAATCCCGGCTAGCGCACTAACCCAGCCACCACCAGAGCGCCGCGATGACCGCCACCACGCCGGCGATCGACAGCCCCAGCATGATGTAGGCGCCCTTGATGATATCGCCGATGACCTTCTTGAGGCTGGCGCGGTCGTTGAGGTTGGGGAAAGGCTCGTTCGGGTGCGCCACGCCGAGGAAGTCGCAGAGCGGCGCCCAGCCGTCGGTCACCTTGAACACCAGCAGCTTTTCCGGCGGCACCGCCGCCTTCACCTCCTCGGTGTAGGCGTTGTAGCGCGCGACCGCCTTGGCACGGTCGTCCATCACGCCGGCCAAGGTGCGGCCCCACACCAGCTTGCTCGACATGTCGCCGAATTTTCGGCCGAACGGCGTCAGCCATTCCAGGATCTTGAACTGCCAGACATTCTCGGTGAAGTAGATCGTGTCGATCGTGCTCTCGTACCAGGCTTCGGCGCCGCGCGGATGCAGCGTCAACAGCACCTTGGCGTCGGGATAGGCGGCCAGCAATTCCTGCCAGACGCAGCAGCCGGGATTGTCGACGGTGGCCGTGTACTTGGCGAACACCTGGTTCCAGTCATGCTGGCTGCCGGGCGGGCTGTTCGCCACCTTGCGCCAGAAGTCGAGATGGCCCTTGTTGGCCTTGTTGAGGATGACTTCCTGCATGTGATAGCTCGGAAAGCCGAGCCTGTTCAGCGCGGCGAAGGTCGACCACGTGCCGGTGCGGCCGAATCCGGCCCCGATGAGCTTGAGCGTCATTCCCCATCCCCATTTTTCTGGACCGCTGTTCTTTTTATGCGGATCCATCCGAAACGAGGTTGCATCGACCCCAGCAAGCGCGCAACAAATTTCCATGCGCAACCAATAAAACGTGAATTTTTGCTTTGGGTCACGCAGAAGGACCTTCTGGCTATTCCAGCGGGCGGGGGAGCCTGATAATAGGTCAGCCAGATTGACCTAATTGCCCGAGCTGATCCTGGTCACGCTCGAAGAAAATCCACGGGGAGGTGGGCTGTGACATTGATGGACCTCTTGGCGTCGCGCTCGTCGCGCATGAAGGCCTCGGAAATCCGCGAGCTGCTGAAACTGCTCGACCAGCCCGACATCATCTCCTTCGCCGGCGGCATCCCAGACCCGGCGCTGTTTCCGACCGAAGCCATATCCGATGCCTATGCTTCGGTGCTCGGCGGCGCCGAGGCGGGGTCGGCACTGCAGTATCAGGTCAGCGAAGGCTATCTCCCGCTGAGAAGATGGCTGGCCGGTCAGATGGGCAAGCTCGGCGTCGCCTGCGACGAGCACAACATCTTCATCACCTCGGGCTCGCAGCAGGCGCTGGATTATCTCGGCAAGCTGTTCCTCTCGCCCGGCGACACGGCTTTGGTCACCTGGCCGACCTATCTCGGCGCGCTGCAGGCTTTTAACGCCTATGAGCCGCGTTACGACCGGCTGACGCCGGACGGCGGCAACATGACGCCAGCGGCCTATCACGCGGCCGCTGCTGCCGCCGGCGGCAAGGTGAAGTTTGCCTATCTGGTGCCGGATTTCGCCAACCCGACCGGCGAGACGCTGAGCTTCAGGCAGCGCGAGGCGGTGCTCGATCTCGCCGGCGAGCTCGACATCGCCGTCATCGAGGACGCCGCCTATCGCGCGCTGCGCTATGATGGCGAGGGCGTGGCGCCGATCCTGGCGATCGACTGCGCGCGTTCCGGCAGCATCGAAAACGCTCGCACGCTCTATTGCGGCTCGTTCTCGAAAATCCTGTCGCCGGGCATGCGCGTCGGCTGGGTCTGCGCGCCGCGCCGCGTCGTGGAGCGCCTGGTGCTGATGAAGCAGGCCTCCGACCTGCATAGCCCCTCGATCAACCAGGTGGCCATGCACCGCGCCGCCGAAGCCGTCTTCGACCGCCAGGTGGAGAAGCTCATCGGCGCCTACCGGGAACGCCGCGACGGCCTGCTTGGCGCGCTCGAGGCCAACATGCCCGAAGGCGTGACCTGGAGCCGGCCGGATGGCGGCATGTTCGTCTGGGTGACGCTGCCCGAAGGCACCGACGCCACCGCATTGCTCACCCGCTCGGTCAAGGAGGCGCGCGTCGCCTTCGTGCCGGGCAACGCCTTCTTCGCCGACGGTTCGGGCCGCAACACGCTGCGGCTGAGCTTCACGCTTGCTGACAAGCGTGCGGTGGAAGAGGGCATACCGAGGCTGGCGGCGCTGCTGAAGGGGTAGGGGCTCGGCGATCCTTCCCTTCTCCCCTTGTGGGAGAAGGTGGCCTCGCGAAGCGAGGTCGGATGAGGGGTGCTGGACGGATCTCGACATAGGCGACGTAAGCGATTTGAATCCTTCGATTTTTTGCACCTCATTTCTTCCAACACCCCTCATCCGTCTCGGCGCTGCGCGCCGATCCACCTTCTCCCACAGGGGGAGAAGGGGAGCGCTGCACCATCCCCTCTTGAGCCCTCCGCCGGGAGGTGACAGGTTGGCGCGCCATGGCCGCCGCGTCGACATCGCCCCGCATCATCCTGCTGATCGGCAGCGCGCCCGATGTGGTGCGTTGCGAGGCCTGGCCGAAGGCGGCCTTCAGCCGGATCGTCGCCATCAACAATGCCTGGCGCGTGCGCGCCGACTGGGATTTCCTCGTTCATGCCGGCGATTTTCCGCCGGACCGGCTGCCGCCGCCGCAGATGCTGCGCCAGGCGCAGATCTTCAGCGCAGCAGACTACGTGCCGGCGCAAAACAGTTTTGGCGGCTTCGTCTATGCCGGCGGTACCATGGCGATGACGGCGGCCTACTGGGCCATCCACAGCCAGAAGCCGGACGTGCTCGCCTTCCTTGGCTGCGACATGATCTACGACCAGCCGGAAAAGACGCATTTCTACGGCATCGGCCGTGCCGATCCGCTGCGCGACGACCCGACGCTGCAGAGCCTCGAGGCCAAATCCGCCCGCCTGCTCATCCACGCGCTGAGGCGCGGCACGTTCTGCGTCAACCTGTCGGACCTGCCGCACAGCCGGCTGCTCCTGCCGAGGCTTTCCTTCGATGAGCACAGGCATTTGTCGCCCCAGCGGCTCGCCGACATGAAGGCGGGCGTGCTCGCGGGCATCCAGTCCCAGGCGGTGGAAGAGGCCGAGCGCATCGAAGGCGAGCTCGGCTATTTCTACGAGGACGGCATGTACTGGAACCATCTCGACGAGATCGACGGCAGGTTTCTCGCGGACATCGACAAGCTGTGGATGGCGGCGGTCGGGGAGGTAGCGACTTGGCCGGCCGAGGAATGCACCGCCGCTGAGTAGAGACGCTCTGTGGCGATCCGTCGCCATCCCGTCACGCAAAGTTGCGCGTCGCCGGGCGGCCGTTTTGGCTAAACTCTGCGGCAATCCAGCCAGAAGGATAGGAATGCCATGACCGCGCGCTTTGGTCTCATCGCCCTTGTTGTTGTTGGCTTCGCCAACCAGGCGTCAGCCTTCGAGATCGCCAGCCCATCTGTATCGGACGGCAAATGGGACCAGAAATATCTCGGGGACCGCGCCGGCAGCTGCACCGGACAAAGCGTTTCGATTGCCTTGAACTGGAAGGACCCGCCGACCGGCGCCAAGAGCTATGCGCTTACCATGTTCGATCCCGACGGCGCAGGCGGCAAGGGCTTTTGGCACTGGCTGGCCTGGAACATCCCGGCGAGTGCCAACGGGTTGCCTGAAGGGGCTGGCTCGGAAGGCGGCAAGGGCCTGCCCAAGGGCACTGTGCTCGGCAAGGGCGGTGGCGGCCGTGCCGGCTATTTCGGCCCATGCCCGCCGTCCGGCAGCGGCACGCATCACTATGTCTTCACTCTCTATGCCATCAAGGCGGACAAGCTCAACGCCAAGGCGAACGCTTCCCCCGCCAGCATAGCGGCCGCCGCCAAGGCGCAGTCGCTCGGCACAGCGACGGTGACTTATACTTACGGGAAGTAGGGAGCCAATCTCCCCCTCGAGGGGGAGATTGGGAGCTTGGGCGCCTGGCCTTACTCCGCCGCGAGCTTGTCCTGCGTCTTGGTCTCGAAATCGCTGGCGTCGTGGCGTTCGTGCAGCTGCATGGCCGGGTCGCCGAAGGCGCGGTTGACCATGCGCCCGCGCTTCACCGCCGGCCGGGCGTCGATGGCGTCGGCCCAGCGCTGCACGTGCTTGTATTCCTGCACGGCCAGGAACTCGCCGGAATCATTGTACATCCGGCCCTTGGCGAGCCCGCCATACCAGGGCCACACCGCCATGTCGGCGATCGTGTAGTCGGGGCCGCCAAGATATTCGCTTTCCGCCAGCCGCCGGTCGAGCACGTCCATCTGCCGCTTGGTCTCCATGGCGAACCGGTCGATGGCATATTCGATCTTTTCCGGCGCATAGGCGTAGAAATGACCGAAGCCGCCCCCGAGATAGGGCGCGGAACCCATCTGCCAGAACAGCCAGGACAGCGCCTCGGTGCGCGCCGCCCGCTCGGTCGGCAGGAATTCACCGAACTTTTCGGCGAGATAGACCAGGATCGATCCGGATTCGAACACCCGGATCGGCTTCGGTTCGCTGTAGTCCATCAGCGCTGGGATCTTGGAGTTGGGATTGACCCCGACAAAGCCGCTACCGAACTGGTCGCCATCGTTGATGCGGATCAGCCAGGCGTCGTATTCGGCGCCCTTGTGGCCACGCGCCAGAAGCTCCTCCAGCATGATCGTCACCTTGACGCCGTTCGGCGTCCCCAGCGAATAAAGCTGCAGCGGATGCTTGCCGACCGGCAATTCCTTGTCATGCGTCGGGCCGGCGATCGGCCGGTTGATGCTGGCGAAGGTGCCGCCATTCGCCTTGTTCCAGGTCCATATTTTCGGCGGTGTGTATTGGTTCATCGGGGGAGGCCTTGTGGTTTTCGACGGGGGGTCTTGGGAGGGTCAGCTTGCGCGAGGTTGGATGGGGCGGGTTTGGTTTATTCCGGTATAGATAGCGAAGGCTGCGGAAAGTTCAACTTGTGTTGAACTACTATCGATGATGTCGGCGCCGACTCCCTTCTCCTGTGCGGGAAGGAGGCCGCCAGCCCTTGCACCCCACTCAATCCGCCATACCTATGGAAAAGACCCGACCTAGCCAGGATGAACGGATGAACATCGATACCATTTCTCGCTCCGTCGTGGCCGTCCGCGCCACGATCCCGGACGACGCCTTCACTGCCGATGCGCTGGGCACCCGCCGCGAAGGCAGCGGCGTCGTCATCCGCGACGACGGGCTGGTGCTCACCATCGGCTATCTGATCACCGAGGCCGAGGAGGTCTGGCTGACCGACCAGGACGGCCGCGTCGTCCCCGCCCATGCGCTCGCCTACGACCAGGAATCCGGCTTTGGCCTGGTGCAGGCGCTGTCGCCGCTCGGCCTGCCGGCGGTGGCGCTCGGCGATGCCCACAGGGCCAAGCCCGGTGACGCCGTGGTGCTCGCCGACGGCATCGGCCAGCAGGTCCATGCGCATATCGTCACCAAGCAGGAATTCGCCGGCTATTGGGAATATCTGCTGGACGAGGCGATCTTCATTGCGCCGGCCCACCCGTCCTGGGGCGGGGCGGCACTGTTCGACGAGGATGGCAGGCTGCTTGGCGTCGGATCGCTGCGCCTGCAGATGAGCCGCGCCGGCGAGGTCGCCGATATCAACATGATCGTGCCGATCGACCTCCTGCCGCCGATCCTCGACGACCTCTTGACGCGCGGCCAGGTCGCCAAGCCGCCGCGCCCATGGCTCGGCGCCTTCTCGGCCGAGAGTAACGGCGTGGTCATGGTGATGAGCGTCGCCGAAGGCGGCCCCGCCGCCAAGGCCGGCCTGCGCCAGGGCGACATCATCTCGGACGTGCGCGACGGCGAGGTCGACGGCCTCGCCGACTTTTACCGCAAGCTGTGGGAAAGTCCGGCCGGCGCCGAGATCCCGCTCAGGGTGGTGCGCGACGGCCGTGAAACCTGGCTGCGGGTGAAATCGGCGGATCGCAACAGCTTTTTGAAGAAGCCGCATCTGCAGTAACACAACCGATCTCCCCCCTCGTGGGGGAGATGCCCGGCAGGGCAGAGGGGGGCGCGAAGGATCGCGGCCTGTGGCTGCTCCTCACCGAGAATCACGAGGGGGCAACTCGCCGACAGGCTGGCGGGACAGCGCCCCCCTCTGGCCTGCCGGCCATCTCCCCCACGAGGGGGGAGATTGGCAGCTTCGGCGCGGCGCTCCGCCATCACTCTCCACAAGCCGAAAACCCCGTGCCCGCGTTCCACTCGGCGAACGGGATGACCGCGCCCTCGACCGACACTTTCTTGCGCACCGTCTTGCCGTCAGGCTGCTGCTTGCTGCTTTTGCCCTTGCCGGTCAGCACATTGTAGTCGCAGCTGCTTTTGGAATTTTCCTTCAGGGCATCGTCATGGTCGTAGGCAAATCCGGCGACGATGAAGGCGCCTTCGCGCCAGGCGACGGTCAGCGTCTTGTTGGTGCGCTCGCTGCCTTGCGGCATCGCCGGCAGATAGAATTTTATCGAGCCGTTGGGCAGCGCGGTCAGCTCCGGCTCGGTGTCGGAGTTCTCGTAGCCCGGCCGGTCGTAGCCGTTCCATTCGCCGTAGACCTGCTCGCGCACCACGCCCGCCGGCTTGAGATAATTGTGCTCCTTATCCCCAAGGAAGAAATGCACGTCCATCGGGTCGCTGGGCTGGGTCTCGACGATCATCACCAGGTCGGTGGCGCCGTCGCGGTTGAAGTCGCCGGTGGCGGCGGTGATGATCTTCTGGCTTTCGATCGGTTCGGCCATGGTCGAGGTCGACAGCAACAACGCAAGCCCGAACAATATGGATCGCACGGCATTCCCCCGAATTGCAGTCTGCCTTGCCCGGCTTCGACCAACGGGGATGCAGCGCGCTTTGCGAACTTTCACGCCTGGAAACTGGCATGGGCGTCGGCTGCGGCGCAAGCCACTCCCGCAAGGTTTGCTACGAGGTTCCGCTGCTGCTTTATTCGAGGATGAGGAGGAAGGACGCTAATGCTCGCAAAAGGAAAATCCGCCTGATGGCGCCGGTCAAGGTCGACCACGACAAGGTCAGGGAATTCCGGGATCCGGAGAGCTTCTACGCCTGGCTCGGCCAGCATCACGCCACGGAGACCGAAGTCTGGATCAAGGTCCACAAGGTGGGTTCCGGCCTGCCGTCGATTACACCCAAGCAGGCCATCGACATCGTGCTGTGCTTTGGCTGGATCGACGCCGTACGCAAGAGCCTCGACGACATGAGTTACCTGCAGCGCTACACGCCGCGCGGCAAAAAGAGCATCTGGAGCCAGATCAATGTCGACAATGTCGCCCGCCTGATAGCGGAGGGCCGCATGACCGAGCATGGGTTGAAAGAGGTCGAGGCGGCCAGGGCCGACGGCCGTTGGGGCCGTGCCTATGCCAGCGGCAAGGACATGAAAATCCCCGACGACCTGCAGGCCGCCATCGATGCCGAGCCCAAGGCGAAAGAAATGCTGGCCAAGCTCAGCGCGCAGAACCGCTTCGCGCTCGCCTTCCGCACCCACAACATGAAGACCGAAGCCGGCCGCAGGAAGAAGATCGAGACCTTTGTCGAGATGCTGAAGCGCGGCGAGACGATCTATCCGCAGGGCAAGAAATAATCGCGGGCGGCTCGACCGAGAGCGCCCGCAACGGGAATGAGGCGCTACCGGCCGAGATCAAGCGCCGCCGTCAGGTCTCCCATCGGCGGCTGGTCGAAGCAAAGCTTCTTTCACAACGGCTACTTCCATTCGCTGCGCGACGCCGTCGCCTTCTACGCCACGCGCGACACCGATCCCGGCCGCTGGTACCCCAAGAATGCCGACGGCACCGTCCGCCAGAATGACGACCTGCCCAAGCCGGCGCTGACCGATGCCGAGATCGACGACATCGTCGCCTTCCTGCAGACGCTGACCGACGCCGACCAGCAGGCCGGCGCGCCGCCGGTGCAGTGAGCGGCCGGGATTATCACCGGCGTCGACGCTCGAGGGCCGGCAGGCCAGCGAGCAGCTTCACGCAGTCGTGACCGGCCGGCCGGGGTGACGCGCGGCATGCTACGAAAATAGCATTCTCGCACCTTGGGGTGGATGCTAGGGTCGCGGCCCGTGCACCCAAGGCACGCAGCGGCCCGCAAGACGGAGGCATACTGAGCGGGACGCCGGCCGTATTCTCAGCAAATCGGACGACACTGTTGAACCATCGTGACGCTGCCGCGTTTCCTGCGGTTGGCCACAAGGGAGGAAACCACCTGTGAAAGCATCCTATCTCGTCTCGGTCGCGTTGCTTGCGGCGACCGCCATGCCTGCAGCCGCGGGCGAAATCTCCGACGGCAAGGTCAAGATCGGCATCCTCAACGACCAGTCCGGCGTCTATGCCGATTTCGGCGGCAAGTGGTCGGTCGAGGCCGCCAAGATGGCGGTCGAGGATTTTGGCGGCAAGGTCCAGGGCGCGCCGATCGAAATCATCAGCGCCGATCACCAGAACAAGCCCGACATCGCCTCCAACATAGCGCGCCAGTGGTACGACACCGAGCAGGTCGATGCCATCATGGAACTGACCACGTCCTCGGTGGCGCTCGCCGTCCAGGGGCTTTCCAAGGAAAAGAAGAAGATCGACATCGTGACCGGCGCCGCTTCGACCGATCTTACCGGCAAGCAGTGCTCGCCCTATGGTTTCCACTGGGCCTACGACACCCATTCGCAAGCCGTCGGCACCGGCGGAGCGCTGGTGCAGCAAGGCGGCGACAGCTGGTATTTCATCACCGTCGACTACGCCTTCGGCTATTCGCTCGAGGGGCAGACCGCCAAGCTGGTTGAAGCCAGCGGCGGCAAAGTGCAGGGCGAGGTGCGTTATCCGCTGGGCTCCACCGACTATTCGTCCTTCCTGCTGCAGGCGCAGTCCTCCGGCGCCAAGGTCATCGGGCTCGCCAATGCAGGCCTCGACACCTCCAACTCGATCAAGCAGGCGGCCGAGTTCGGCATCGTCGCAGGCGGCCAGCGGCTGGCGGCGCTGCTGTTCACGCTGGCCGAAGTGCACGGGCTCGGCCTGCAGGCGGCGCAGGGCGTCGTGCTCACCGAAGGCTATTACTGGGACCGTGATGACAAGAGCCGCGATTTCGCCGACCGCTTCTTCAAGCGCACCAACCGGATGCCCAACATGATCCAGGCCGGCACCTATTCGGCGGTGACGCAGTATCTCAAGGCCATCGACAAGGCCGGCACCGACGAGACCGAAGCGGTGGCCAAGCAATTGCATGAGATGCCGGTCAACGACGTCTTCACCGCCAACGGCAAGGTGCAGGCCGACGGCTCCATGGTGCACGACATGTATCTCTACCAGGTCAAGAAGCCGGAAGAGAGCAAGAAGGACTGGGACTACTACACCTATCTTGCGACCATTCCGGGCGACAAGGCCTTCATGAAGGCCGAGGAAAGCGGCTGCCCGCTCGTCACCAAGTGACGAGCGCAACCGCCGCGACCGTCCGGCCGGACGGTGATCAGGATGTGCCGCGGGTGGTGCTTTCCGCCCGCGGCCTTCGGCGCGACTTCGCCGGCTTCGTCGCGGTCAACAATGTCGATCTCGACGTTCATCACGGCAAGATCCACGCGCTTATCGGGCCGAACGGCGCCGGCAAGACCACGATCTTCAATCTGTTGACCAAATTCCTGCAGCCGACCAGCGGCAGGATCGAGCTGCTCGGCACCGACATCAGCCGGACCTCGCCGGCAAGGGTTGCGCGCATGGGCCTGGTCCGGTCGTTCCAGATATCGGCGATCTTTCCGCATCTGAGCGTCCTCGACAATGTGCGCGTCGCGCTGCAGCGGCCGAGCGGGCTGGGCTTCCAGTTCTGGCGCTCGCTGTCAGCACTCGATGAACTGACGCCACGGGCACGCGAACTTCTCGGCATCGTCGGCCTCGATGACGCTGCGAACCGGCTCGCCGGCGATCTGTCCTATGGCAGGAAGCGCGTGCTCGAAATCGCCACCACGCTGGCGCTCGATCCGAAAGTGCTGCTGCTCGACGAGCCGATGGCCGGCATGGGGCACGAGGATGTCGGCACGATCTCGCAAATCATCCGTTCGCTGGCTCGCGACCGGGCCGTGCTGATGGTCGAGCACAATCTGACCGTCGTCGCCGATCTTTGCGACTGGATCACCGTCATGCAGCGCGGGCAGGTGCTCGCCGCCGGCGACTACGCGACCGTAAGCCAGGACGAGCGCGTCAGGATCGCCTATATGGGGACGGAGCATGAGTGAGCCGCTGCTTGCCGTGCGCGATCTTCACGCCTGGTACGGCGAAGGCCATGCGCTGCATGGCGTGAACCTCGATGTCTCTCGCGGCGAGACCGTGACCTTGCTTGGCCGCAACGGCGTCGGCAAGACCACCACGCTGCGTGCCATCATGGGGCTGGTCCGCAAGCGCACCGGCAGCGTCACTTTCAACGGCACGGACCTGATCGGCCTGCCGCTGCACCGCGTCGCCCGTCAGGGCATCGGCTTCGTTCCCGAGGAGCGCGGCATCTTCGCCACGCTGACGGTCGACGAGAACCTGATCCTGCCGCCGGTGGTGGCCAAGGGCGGCATGAGCGTCGACGAGATCTTCGAGCTCTTCCCCAACCTCAAGGAACGCCGCAACAGTCCGGGCACAAGGCTCTCCGGCGGTGAACAGCAGATGCTGGCGATTGCCCGCATCCTCAGGACAGGCGTGCAGATGCTGCTGCTCGACGAACCGACCGAAGGCCTGGCGCCGGTCATCGTCCAGCGCATCGGCGAATTGCTGGCGACCTTGAAGAAGCGCGGCATGACGATCCTGCTCGTCGAGCAGAATTTCCGCTTCGCCGCCCGCATCGCCGACCGCTTCTATTTGATGGAGCACGGCAAGGTGCTGGAGGGGTTCCCGGTCGGCGAACTCGCCGCGCACACTGAACTGCTGCACGAAGTGCTGGGAGTATGATGGCGCCATGACGATGATCTTCGGCATCCCCATCCAGGCCTTGCTCGGGCAGTTGCTGGTCGGGCTGATCAACGGCTCCTTCTACGCCATGCTGAGCCTCGGACTGGCCGTCATCTTCGGCCTGCTGCGCATCATCAATTTCGCCCATGGCGCGCTCTACATGCTCGGCGCCTTCATCGGCTACTTGCTGCTCGTCCATGTCGGCATCGGCTACTGGCCGGCGCTCGTCCTGGTGCCGGTCGCCGTCGGCCTGTTCGGCATGGCGGTCGAGCGCGCGGCGCTGTCGCGGCTCTATCGGATAGATCCGCTCTACGGCCTGCTCTTCACCTTCGGCATGGCGCTGGTCATCGAAGGCGTGTTTCGGTTCAATTACGGCGTGTCGGGAAATCCCTATGCCGTGCCGGCGCTGCTTGCCGGCGGCACCAATCTCGGCTTCATGTTCCTGCCCAACTATCGCGGCTGGGTGGTGCTGGCCTCGCTTGTCGTCTGCATCGGCACCTGGCTGCTGATCGAGAAGACCAGGCTCGGCTCCTATCTGCGGGCCGCGACCGAGAACCCCGAGCTGGTCCAGGCCTTCGGCGTCAACGTGCCGCTGCTTCTGACGCTCACCTACGGGCTGGGCGCCGCCCTTGCGGGACTTGCCGGCATCCTGGCCGCACCCGTCTACCAGGTCAGCCCGCTGATGGGGTCGGATCTCATCATCGTCGTCTTCGCCGTCGTCGTGATCGGCGGCATGGGCTCGATCCTCGGCGCCATCGTCACCGGCTACATGCTCGGCCTTGCCGAGGGCCTGACCAAGGTATTCTATCCCGAGGCGTCGAACCTCGTTGTCTTCGTCATCATGGCGATCGTGCTTCTGCTGCGGCCGGCCGGCCTGTTCGGAAGGGATGCCTGATATGAGCGAACTGACCCTTCAGGAAAGACGCACCGCTGCCTCCGTGCGGCTGGAATGGGCCCTGGTGGCGCTTGGCATAGCGGCGCTGATTGCCGCGCCGTTCTTCATCTACCCGATCTTCGTCATGAAGATGCTGTGCTTCGCGCTGTTTGCCTGCGCCTTCAACCTGCTGCTCGGTTACACGGGGCTGCTGTCCTTCGGCCA
Source organism: Mesorhizobium sp. CNPSo 4689 (assembly GCF_057784325.1). Taxonomy (NCBI): domain Bacteria; kingdom Pseudomonadati; phylum Pseudomonadota; class Alphaproteobacteria; order Hyphomicrobiales; family Phyllobacteriaceae; genus Mesorhizobium; species Mesorhizobium sp. CNPSo 4689. Next base: position 1,144 of record NZ_JBWLUZ010000028.1, on the reverse strand, counting down.
CGCCACCTTCTTCGGCGGTGCCGCCTATTTCTGCGCCTATGCCGTCAAGGCCTGGGGCTGGCCGCCCGAGGCAGGCATCCTGCTCGGCATGGGCGGCGCAGCACTGCTCGGGCTGGTGATGGGCTTCCTCGCCATCCGCCGGCAAGGCATCTATTTCGCCATGATCACGCTGGCGCTGGCGCAGATGTTCTATTTCTTCTGCGTCCAGGCACCCTTCACCGAAGGCGAGGACGGCATCCAGGGCGTGCCGCGCGGCACTCTGTTCGGCATCGTCGACCTGAACGTCACGATGAACATGTACTATGTCGTGCTCGCCATCTTCCTGATTGGCGTGTTCGCCATCTGGCGCATCGTCAATTCGCCCTTCGGCATGATCCTGCGCTCGATCCGCGAGAACGAGAACCGCGCCATCTCGCTCGGCTATTCGGTCGGCCGCTACAAGCTCGCCGCCTTCGTCATGTCGGCGGCACTTGCCGGGCTTGCCGGTGCTACCAAGGCAATCGTCTTCCAGTTCGCCACGCTCACCGACGTGACCTGGCAGATGTCGGGCGAGGTGATCCTGATGAACCTGCTCGGCGGCATCGGCACCATGGTCGGGCCGGTCGTCGGCGCCGGCCTCGTCGTCGGCCTGGAAAACACCTTGGCCACTTCGGGCTTCCCGGTGACCATCGCCACCGGCCTGATCTTCATGGTCTGCGTGCTCGTCTTCCGCCGCGGCATCGTCGGCGAAATCTACGCGCGCTGGCTGGCTCCGGCGGCAGCCGGCAGAGACCGCTGACCGATCCCGAGATCGACGACATCGTCACCGAGATGGGTGGAAAGCGGAACGGCAGATTTCGGGGAAGCAGCTCAGGAAAGCAGACGTGCAGTTCGCTCGCTTCTATGTCTGTCATGGGCCGAGAGAGGACTGGCAGCTTCAAGACTCGAATCGTCAGAAGCGGACATTCAGCTTCTTGGGGGCATCGACGTGATTTACCCGAAGCCGACATCGCCCCTGGCTCTTCCCGCATTGCTCTCGATCGCGCAATTGCACCTTGCGCGCCTATCCCGATTGTCGGATCAGAATTGAAGCCAGTTGCTAGTCGGGCAATCCTGCCAAGCGCATGCATTCGATGAGGTCGTCAGCCATCTTGGGGTCAACAAA
>NZ_JBWLUZ010000027.1:0-77982 GCF_057784325.1 Mesorhizobium sp. CNPSo 4689 | reverse complement strand
AGGAAGGAAACGACAGGCTTGCCCGTCTCTCCGACCATCGCCAGCGCGATGCCGAACAGAACCGAGAAGAACAGCACCTGCAGGATGTCGCCTTGCGCGAAGGCACCGACAATCGTTGACGGGATGATGTCCATCAGGAAGTCGGTGACGGACTGCTCGTGCGCCTTTGCGGCATAGGTACTCACGGCCTCGACATCGAGCGAGGCCGGATCGATGTTGAGGCCGGCGCCAGGCTGGACGACATTGGCGACGATGAGGCCGACGATCAGCGCGAGCGTCGAGAAGGTAAGGAAATAGATCATCGCCTTGCCGGCGACCCGGCCGACCTTGTGCAGATCATTCATGCCGGCAATGCCGGTCGCAATTGTCAGGAAGATGACAGGCGCGATGACCATCTTGACCAGCTTGATGAAGGCATCACCCAGCGGCTTCAGGCTCTCGCCGGTCCCCGGATAGAAATAGCCAATTGCGACGCCCAGGGCGATGGCGGCAAGCACCTGGGCGTAAAGCTTGGCACAAAAGGGCTTGCGAGGCGCGGGACTCGCGCTGCGGACTTGTGCAGGTGACACTGTTTCTCTCCCTGACCGGATCGAGGTGGGTTCCTCCCGCCCAAGCTTCTCCCGTCGCGGCGCTCCGGTCGAACGCTGCACCAACGCCGCCGCAAGCACCGTGCCAAATGGAACCGCATGACCTGAACTGATCTTGGGCTCGCTAATGATCGGATCTGAAGAATCCGGTGGCACAAGACGGGATTGACAAGGCCGCCGTCCAGCACGCTGTTGATGTTCTCTGGCAGATTGTCGCCGGTCGATCTCTCTGGCTTGCGGTTTTGCCACACATTCGTGGTGGGCCCCTCGGTTTTGCCGACTTTGAGACGGGCCACATCGCTGGCATCAGACCTGAGAACTGCCGAGGAAGCCGCGCTCGACCACCAGCTGCGCGCCTACATACGCGACGCCGCCGCCTTTGTTATCTGCGTCATCAATATCGAGAAATGGCGGTTCCGCGACCGACCGGTGTCGTCGGCCGTGATTCCCGCCCTGGTTCACAGGCGCTGGTGAATGGCACGGCCCGAAGGTTGCGCTTGGCGCGGTCAGCTCGCTCGGGCACTGCATCGCCGGCGCAGGCATTTCTGTCGTTCAACATCGCCGACAAAATTAGAACTGATGAATTCTATCATACGGCACGAGGTTTCCTTTCACGAATGAAAGAAAGCTCGATTGACTATCCCGCCTCGCTCCGGTCTTTTGAATCAACGTGCGGTTGAGCCCGGTGCAAGCCGAGAACGTGGCCAAGCTTCGTGGAGGGGGAGCCAAACGATGCGTCAGGGATCGACCCCCTTTGCACTCGACCAGATGGCGGCGGCACGAGTTCACGTCAGAGCATTTTCGCGCTTGCCTGCGACGTCGCGGGCGCACATGCCGCCGGCATTCATTTCATGGCGCGAGATCGAGGATCAAATGCACCACAACATTCGCAAATCAGGACAAAATGCCAGCGAGTGCCGCATCTCGCTTGCGGATGCGAAAAAGGCTTACCCAAAGTCCGAGACGAATACTGCGGATGTGCCATCGCACGAGCGCGCGCTCACCGGTATCTTCGAAATATCGAAAGTACTCACCGACCCCGCCCGGCTCGAAGTCGCGTTGGCCAAGGTCGTCGATCTCCTGCGCTCGTTTGTGCAGATGCGGCACGGTATCATCGCTCTCTGCGACGCTGAGGGCGTACTGGACATCACCGTGGCCACCGGCTGCGACAAGAACAGCAATGAGCGCTCCCGGTTGCGCCTGCCGCGCAACGCAATCGATCAGATTGTGACGACGGACACGCCGCTCGTCGCCGAGAATATAGCGATGCATTCGGCCTTCACTGCCGCTGACATAGAGGTGCTTGGGGCCTCCGACACCGTGTCGTTCATCGGCGTTCCCATTCGTGTTGATGGGAACGTCGTAGGCACGCTGACTATCGACCGCACCCTGGACAGCAGGTCAACCTATCGGCTCGATTATGATGTCCTGCTGCTCACCATGATCGCCAACATGGTGGGACAGACAGTGAAGTTGCATTTCTCCGCGGGCGACCGCGAGGGACCCACGGAGGTGGAAGATCGGCTGCAAACGCAATTCTCTGATGTCAAGCACCCTGCACGGCAGCGCAAGAAGGTTCACGTCAAGGGGATGATTGGCGACAGTCCGGCGCTAAGCGCGCTGCTCGAGAAGATCGCGGTGGTAGCAAAGGCAAAGACCACGGTTCTGTTGCGAGGCGAATCCGGTACCGGGAAGGAGCTGGTTGCCAAGGCTATTCACGAGTTGTCGCCGCGCGCCAAGCGGCCCTTCATCAAACTCAATTGCGCGGCGCTGCCAGAGACAGTCCTGGAATCCGAATTGTTCGGTCATGAGAAGGGTGCGTTTACAAGCGCGTTCAATTCCCGCAAGGGGCGCTTTGAGCTCGCCGACAAGGGGACGTTGTTTCTGGATGAGATCGGCGAGATCTCGGCCTCGTTCCAGGCAAAGCTACTGCGCGTGCTGCAGGAGCAGGAGTTCGAGCGCGTCGGCAGCAACCAGACCATCAAGGTCGATGTTCGAGTGATTGCCGCCACGAACAAGAACCTGGAAGAGGCGGTTGCACGGAACGAGTTCCGAGCCGACCTATATTACCGCATCAGCGTGGTTCCCTTGCTGGTGCCGGCGTTACGCGAAAGGCGCACCGATATTCCGCTCCTCGCGGCTGAGTTTCTCAAGAATTTCAACGATGAGAACGGCCGTACGCTGACCTTCGATCCGCGTGCGATTGAAGTACTGATGAAATGTGACTTTCCCGGCAACATTCGCGAACTCGAAAATTGCGTGCACCGGACAGCGATCCTGGCGGCGGGACCATCAATCGGGAGAAACGACTTTGCCTGCTGGCACGGCCAATGCTTTGCCGAGGCGCTGTGTAGGAGCAGATCGGGGGAAGTCGCGCTGCAACCAACACCGATCCTGCCGGAGCCAGCGAATCCGGCCACGCCGCCGGCTGCGGCCGCTCGTTCAGCCGCCACCACAGTCCCGCCTGCCGGCGCAGCCCACTCAATTGGTGCGAGGACCACCGACGCCGAGAGTGTCATCGCTGCCATGGAAAGATGTGGCTGGGTGCAGGCAAAGGCGGCGCGCCTGCTTGGACTGACCCCGCGCCAGATTGGCTACGTGCTGAGGAAATACGGCGTCGAGATCAAGCGTCTGTGAAAGCATGACTGAGGTGAGTAGCTGAGACAGCTTCGCGCGCCTTGGCCCCCGCGCAGGGATGCAGACCCGCGTCGGACGTCAAGTCGATCCGACCGAGCACAGCCTGCCCCAATTCCCGGCAGCCGACCTTGCGACCATCGTGTGAAAGGCAGCGCTGCCATCGCCAAATCCGGTCGGCCATGTTGCTCTCGTTACGAGCTCATACCGGATGCCCCTCTGCGACCAAAACGGAGATAAAATATGTTCGATGCAAAAGTGCAAACTGAGCTTTCGTCTCTTCCGCAAGTGACGCGACAGTTGGATGCTCTGCCGTCCAACGTACCAGCGCCGGACAGAAGTTTGGTCAAGCTGAATGCGAATGAGAACCCGTTTCCATTGCCGCCAATCATAATGCAAAGTGCAGTGGCGGCTCTCAAGCGCCAGTATCTATATCCGGACTACGATAACACCAGCTTGAGGGAAGCAGCGTCCAATGCCTATTGCGTATCCAGGGATCAGGTCATCGCTGGCAACGGGTCGTCTGAACTGCTCGGACTCATCTACAGAGCTTTCCTCGCCCCAGGCGACAAGGTGGCGATGATGTCGCCAGGATTTTCGTTCAACCGCAAACTTGCCATGGTGCAGGGTGCTGAGTTTCTCGAAATCGGATGGCAAACTCATTCCCTGCCAATCGAGCAATTGCTTTCCGGTCCGGCAAAAGACGCCAAGTTCATTCTGTTGGCCAATCCAAACAATCCGACCGGAACATTTGTCCCGATGAGCGATATCGAACGTCTCGTGGCACAATCGGACCGCTTGATCGTCGTTGATGAGTGCTACGTCGACTTTGCACCCGATCACGGCCTGCGCCTCATCGACCGTTATCCGAACCTTCTGATCTTGAGAACATTTTCGAAAAGTTATGCCGCCGCCGGCATTCGCGTCGGTTTCGGTTTCGGTCACCCTGAAATTATTGGCAGGCTGCGCAACATCCAGAACGTCTTCAACATGAACGTGATCGGGCATGCGGTTGGTATCAGCGTGCTTGCGCATCGCGGCGCCTACGCAGAGAACCACAAGCACATCAAACATGAACGACAGCGAGTGACAGTCGCACTGTCGCAACTTGGATTTTCCGTAACGCCCTCCCACGCAAATTTCTTGCTAGCCCGTGTGCCAGCGGGACAGGACGGCTCATGGTGGCAAGCAGCCTTGGAAAGGCAAAAGATACTTGTCGCCTTTTTTCCGGACAGAGGTTTGGAATATTGCATCCGCGTTAGCATCGGCACAAAAGAGCAGATGGATGCATTTCTTGCTGCCGCTGCCGATATTGCTGGAAGCCTAAAGGTGCCAAGCTCCAGGGGCAGGGAAGCGTCAGGCTCAGCTTCTTCGTTACGCTGACGCTAATCCAAGATCACACACTGGCAATCTTTCAACTTGCTTGGTCAGCCCAGCAAGAGAACAGCCTGCTTAAAATCGGGGACAATATCGAGTGACAAACGTCTTTCCTTCAAACCTAGCCTTCGGCATCTTCGATCACCTGGACGAGGACGGCGGCGATATCGCCCGACAGTACGAAGATCGCCTGATATTAGCAGAGGCGTGCGATCAATTAGGATTCTATGCCTATCATCTCGCAGAGCACCACTGTACCCCCCATGGGAGAGGTCCATCGCCGAATCTGTTCTTATCGAGCGTCGCCCAGCGCACCCGGCGCCTGCGTCTCGGACCCTTGGTGATGCTGCTTGCGCTTTATCATCCGCTGCGTGCGTTTGAAGAGATCTGTATGCTGGACCAATTGAGCGGTGGCAGGCTCGAACTGGGCATAGGGCGCGGTGCTCTTCCGGTCGAATTGGGTTACTTCGGGATTGGTGCGGACGCGGTGTCGGGCCGTTATGCCGAAGCCAGCGAAATTCTTATTGAAATACTTGTCAATGCCATGAAGGTCGGCACGCTGTGCTATCAAGGCCGCCATTTTGAGCTCAATGACGTTCCTTTGATGCTAAGACCTCATCAGCATCCACATCTGCCGACATGGGTCGCCGCCAATCGACCCGAGTCCGCAGCCTGGGCTGCTGCGAATGGAGCTAATATCGCGTGTGTAGGACCTTCCTCTTCTGTTCGCAAAACTACTGATGCGTTCCGCGCCTATCGAGAGGACAACGCTGGCGCGGGCGATCAAGCGCCATTTATTGGATTGCTCCGCATGGTCGTGGTTGGGCGTTGTGACACACATGCCTATGCGCTCGCGGCACCTGCTTACGAACGATGGCTCAAGAGCTTCCAATTCCTTTACGAGCTTAACGCTATCCCCACTCCACCAAACCTGCCGCTGAGCTTCGATGCAGCAGTCAAGAGTGAATTGTGCGTGGTAGGATCAGCAGCGTCTGTGGGAGAAGCTCTGCTTGGTCAGTTGGAAGAGGCAGGTGCTAACTACCTTCTTTGTCAACTGGCATTTGGGAATCTGCCGCTAGATGCTTCCCTATACACCGCGACGACCATCCAATCCGCAATCATGGCTCGATTTGGCTGACCATGCAATTTGCAGTCTGAGCGGAAGGTAAAATCGTGGTAGCAGCGCTACCTGACATCCACGTGCTCGAGCGTGCACGTGGTGGAGACGGCAAGATCGTGAGGGAGGCCAAACTGACGGACGACCGGCGGCACAGATTACCGTGTTTGTGGTTCGCTGACGTCTGGGCCGCGGTGTGAGCCTGCACGATCCTAAGGAGATGATGACCGAGCGCGTCACGGTGCCGGCATGCGTCTGCTCGTCTCGCTCGCGCTAGTCGTTGCCCATAGCCCGCCGAGAGGGTTCTTCTCGCCCGGGGCGGCGCCCGCATCCAGCTTCATTAGCGGCTCGGCGGTAGCAAAGCCGTCACTCGCTAGGGCGCTGTTGAGGGCGCGCTCGCGAGCGGCTTTGCTACGCCGAGCTACACCACCTGGAGCGAGCTCGCCCGATGTTGCGGGGTGGATTCGAATGCCCTTTACGCGATGGCCGGATAGCGATGCTGGAGGAAGTCGCTCGCAGCCGGTCTTCACGATCTGCGACGATTGCTTGTTCATGAATGCTGCCTGCTTCGTCGTCTGCGGCGGCCTGAGTGGTCCGCCGGCACGCCCCGAATGTCGATGCCTGTACCAAAGGCCGGCAAGAAGTCAGGGCTGGGAGCCGGCTTGTGCGGTCGTATCGTGTACGGGAATGTCGTCGAAGGACGCGTAGTTGAGATTGTAGAGATTGCAATAGAGCCCACCCATGGCCATCAGTTTGCGGTGGTTGCCGGTCTCAATGACCTGGCCATTCTGAAGTACGATGATGCGGTCGGCGCCGCGGATCGTTGCAAGGCGATGGGCGATGACGAGGCCAGTGCGGCCTTCAAGGAGTTTTCTCAGAGCGTTCTGAATCAGCATTTCCGTGGAGCTGTCGATGTTGGCGGTGGCCTCGTCAAGAACCAGGATCTTGGCGTCGGCAACGAGAGCGCGGGCGAAACTGACAAGCTGGCGTTGGCCCAGAGATAGGTTGCCACCGCGTTCGCCAAGTTGGGTCTCATACCCGTTGGCAAGGCTCATGATGAAGTCGTGGGCGCCGACCGCCTTGGCGGCCTCGATGACCTTGTCGCGCGTGGCTTCCGGCTTATGGTAGCGAATGTTTTCGAACACCGTCCCTGTGAAGAGGAACGGCTCCTGGAGCACCATGGCGACCTGGCGGCCGAGCGATTCCTGAGTGAGATCGCGCACATCGTGCCCGCCGATGAGCACTTGCCCCCGCTGAACATCATAGAAGCGGCGGACGAGTGCCATCGCGCTCGATTTACCCGAGCCGGTCGGCCCGACCAAGGCGACCGTCTCGCCGGGATTGACCCGGAAGGAGACATTTTTCAGCACCGGATGGTTGGGATTGTAGCCGAAGGTGACCTCCTTGAACTCGACCGAGCCGTCCATTTCCGGCGAAAGCACCCTGGCATCCGGTTTGTCCTGGACCTCGATCTTAACGTCGAGCACATCGGTCAGGCGCCTGCCGGAGGTCATGGCGCGCTGCATGACCGAATATTGCAAGGTGAGTGAGCGAATTGGGTCAAAGAAGCGCTGGATGTAAAATAGGTAGGCGACCAACACGCCCACATCGATGCGACCACTCATGACCATGGAGCCGCCGGCCACGATGACGACGGCCATGGCGAGGCCGGTGAGGCCATCGACGATCGGCACCATGACCTGTGCATATTTGGCAGCGATCAGGTGAGCCCTGAGGTTGGCACGGGCCTTGTCGTCAAAAAGCATGAAATTCACCTGCTGGCGGTCCATGGACTGGACGGTGCGCACGCCGTGAATGGCTTCGGCCAGCGCGCCGTTGACGACCGAATTGGTCTCGCGTGCAGTCATGAAGGCTTCGCGGGCGCGCGGCAACCAGACGATGCGGATGATCAAAAGAGCCGGCAAGACCGAGAGCGTCAGGAGGCCCAGGCGGAAGTCGAGACACAGCATCACAAAAACTATGCCGAACAGAAGCGCAATATCGCCTACGGAATAGACCGAGGTTTCGAGGAATTCCTGGATGGAGTTGACGTCGCCTTGAAGGCGGGACATCAGGCGCCCGACCTCGGTCTTGTCCATGAAGGAGAGCGAGACCTTCTGCAGATGGCCAAACATGGCGCGGCGGATATCGAAGAGGACGTTCACGGCCATTTTCCCCACCACGGTTTCCTGCGTGTAGGAGGCGCCAAAATTACCCAGAATGGCGAGAGCGAACGCGCCGGCGGCCTTAAGCAGCGCGGAACGGTCAACGCCTGCCGGAGTCATGGCGTGGTCGATCGCGTAGCGGATGATCAGCGGGATGAGAAGCTGCGTGCCGATGAATATCAGCAATGCGGCGACCGAGATGACTACCATGGCGCGGTAGGGACGAACAAAGGCCCAGATGCGCCAAATGATGTTCTTGTCGAAGGCCCGGCCGAACATCTCCTCCTCGGTGCGATGGGAGCCGACGACCGCGCGCGGGGGGCGTCTACCGTCGTCATTGGGTTCGGTCTCGAGTTCGCTGGCGTGCCCCTTGGCCATCAGGGCGCGCCTCTCTGCGCGATCGCGATGTCATCGCCCGGGCGCAACTGGAGATCGTAAAGGGCCTTATAGCGTCCTCCCTTAGCCAAAAGCTCTTGATGGGTGCCGCGTTCGACGACCTCGCCATTGTCGACAAAAAGGATCTGGTCAGCGTGCATAAGCGAACTCAGCCGGTGGGCGATGATGATCGTCACCCTATCCTTGGCGAAACGTCGTATCGCCAGGCGGATACGCTGCTCGGTGGCGGCATCGATCGCGGCCGTCGAGTCGTCGAAAACGACGACCGAGGGGCGCAGCATCATGGTGCGAGCAATCGTGAGACGCTGGCGCTGGCCGCCAGAGAGAGAGACGCCGCGTTCGCCGACGACCGTCTCGTAGCCTGCGGGGAGGCCGAGGATGTAGTTGTGGAGCTGGGCGAACTCGCCAGCGCGTTTGATTCGCTGTCTCTTCGCCCAGGGATCGCCATAAGCGATGTTGTTCTCGATCGTGGTGGTGAACAGGAATGCATCCTGCTGTACGACGGCGACCGCGTTGCGAAGCGTCGCGAGGGTGACCCCGCGGATGTCCTGCCCGTCAAGCGTGATGGTGCCCCCGGTGACATCGTAAAAGCGGGGGATCAGGTGAGCCATTGTCGATTTGCCCGATCCCGGCGGACCAACAATCGCGATCGTCTCGCCCCTACGGGCCTCAAAGGTGATGTTCTTCAGAACGGCGCTGTTTCCGGTGCCGGAATATGCAAACGAGACATTGTCGAAGCGCAGAGTGCCTTCGTTGATCTCGAGCGGTGTGGCGTCGGGAGCATCCCTGATCGTGATGTCCTGATCGAGGAAACCGAAGAGACGCGAACCGCAAGTGGAAGCGCGGGCAAACGCATTGACCATCAGGCCCACCTGGCGGACCGGCATTTGCAGGATCGTCATGAAGGCCAGGAACGTTGTGAGGGTTCCGACCCTAACCTCGCCGGCGATGAGCTTGTTGCAACCGATCCAGAGGACCAACCCCAAGGCGAAAAAGAAAGACAGGTTCATCGCTGACGTGTTGGGTACGTAGACGTCAACCTGGTCGTGGGCGAGGTCGAGCGCGTTCTTCGAAGCGCGGTCGAACTTCAGCATCTCATAAGCCTGAGCCGAAAAGGCGCGGACGACGCGGATGCCTGCGAGATTTTCCTCCATGACGCGGCTTAGGACCGAAAGCCGCTCCTGCAGGTCGAGCCAGGTGGCGCTCAGCCTAAGCTGTGTGACCGACGATCGCCAGGCGACGAAAGGCACGAAGCTCAGCGCGACTACGCCGAGCACCGGGTCGGTTGAGATCATCGTGTAGGCGCCGATCCCGATCAGAATGGTGAGCAGTAGCACGCGAACCAGGGCCGTGGAAAAATACATCCGCACGCCCTCGAGATCGAGCATGCCGATAGTTATCAGATCGCCTGAATGCTCCCGGTCGTGAAAGGAAAAGCTGAGACGCTGGATCTTGTCGTAACAAGCGAGCCGCAGTTCGTGCGCCACGTGATGCCCGACGGCTTCGGCAAAATAGTTCTGCGCCATCGTGAAGAGGCCGCGCAGCGCGCTCACGGCAAGCAACAGGAGAGCCGGGGTCCAGAGCGCTTGTTCTGCAGCGGCTCCCGTGACACTGCCCCCGATGGCTATCTGGGTCTGGTCGACAGCCCGGCCAAGAAGCTGGGGAATGAGCAGCTGGAGGATTGCCGCTGCGATCGTCGATCCGAAAGCGAAGGCGACCTGCCGCGGGTGACGCAAATTCATACGCGTAATGCGCAGCAGCGTGCTCAAGCCCCGGCCCCAAGCGGGCCGCTTCCATATGCGCGGACGAATTGAGAGAGGTCGTGCCATCACTGCTCACGGGTGTGTTTCCGACTGAATTTTGCGCCTTCATCCTGGCCACCAGCTGCTGCGGAGCCTGACCCGACAAGCCGAGCCACGGCTTCACTTACGGGCATGTCAATCACCGTGATTCCGCTTGCCGCAAGGAAACGGGCTTCGTTTCTGGTCAGCGTTTGCGCATCCATTATCGTGCAACGTGGGCCTTCGGAGCGCTTCATGATCTGCCTGGCGAAGGTGCGCAGCATCTGATCGTTGAAGCGGCAGCCAACGAAGAAAAAGCCACGGTTCGTGCGCCGCTCCTTCACCACGTCAGGGATCGGCGTCTGAATGTCTATTTCGGTCAGGACTTCGACATAGTCCGAATCTGCTACCAGGAAATTTGCGGTCGGCCTAATGCTGCCGTGAGGTGTATAGAGAACCGTCTTTGCCACCGACTGGGGTTCGAGTCCGCTGCCGGCCAAGTCATAGGTTTTCGTCCAAATGTCACCGAATTCGTTCGCCCGCGTCACGCCTTGTATCTCGACGACGTCCGTTCGGCCGGTGTCTACGAGGGCCGCGCGCATAGCGCCGTCGTACCAGCTGTCGATGATGAGGGAGAGCGGCAGCTTTGCGAGCCAGCCGTGGAGGACGCTCGGCGCCGCCGGCGCTGCGAATATCTCGGCCATCCACGCTTGAAGCGTCCGGCGATGCCGGCGCTGTTCGATGAACTGTGCGACCGACCACATATTGGTGCGAATCTTGGAAGGGGCTGGCGCGCGTGTGTTGAGCGCCGCGGCGACGGCTTCCGGGCTGTGCGGTACAGGTTCCGCAGAGTTGAACGCAAGAAGACCCGGACCGAGATACGGGATCACCTGATCGGCGGCGAGCGCTTCCTTCGCCAGTCCAAGCAGGTTTTCGGCAAAACTGTCCCGGACGACAACGAGGTGGCCCGAGGTCTGAATGGTGTTCATGCTCGTTTCCTCTTGACGCCCTCATCACCCGGCAGGATCAGACCTCGTCGGAAATCTTCCTGGCCTCGACGGTGATCGGCAGACGCGTATCCCGTGGAAGGTCGGGCAGGACGAACCGCCACCCGTTCCTGAGCGTTACGGCCCCGCCCCACAACTCCTCGTTCTCGCGCTTGACGATCGGCTCTTCGAGGTCCTTCTTGGGGACATACGCCGACAAGCCTGCATCGGTCCTGCGGATCATGACTTTCATCTGGCCGTCCCTTCATTGGTATTGCTTTCGGCACTGCAAGGAACCTCGACTTTGTCGAGGCTCATAAGTTCACGCGCTCGCATGCCGACGACCGTGCCGCGATCGACCCATTCGACCGCATAGATGAAGAACTGCTGGAGAAAGGTGCCAATGTCGCGCACATAACCCTCGTCACCCTTCCGCACGAGGTTTTCGCCGATCTCCCTGCCAGGATAGGTGCCGTCATTCTTTATGTGGCGAGTGGCACGGACACGCTCTCCCGGCATGAATCGTGGAGGCTTGCGGATCTCGACCTCCTGTTCGCGTCCCAGCCACATGGGCGTTCCTTCATTTTTCTTGAGGGCTGCAGGTTGTCGGCAAAGGGTTCCAGGCGCCCTCCGGCGAGCCCGGCCCTGTCGGTAGCCGAATTGGAATCAAGCGGGAACGCAAGTCTTCGGCACCGGACATACCGAGGCGCATTGCTGCGTGTCGAAGGCCTCGTTGCATTCGGTGCACTTGTCCGGATCGATCACGTAGGTCTCGCCCTTGAACTTGATCGCTACGGAGGGACATTCGAACTCGCAAGCGCCGCATTGGGTGCATTGGGATGCGATGATCTTGAAAGCCATTTTAACTCCTGGTTTGATTGGAATGAGACGGCTCAGGCCGTCGCCGCCAGTGTTTGAATCCCAAACTCGGCGGCGTAAAGCGCGCTGATTGCGGTCTCGATGTAGTCATGGCCATAAGCGTCGATTGCTCGGATTCCAGCTTCCGCCAGCCGATCCTTGGGGCAGTCTCCGATCTTGGCGCACAGCACGATGTCCATGCCTTCCAACGCAGCGATGACGCCGTCGAGGGTGGCGTTTTCGCCCCGGCCGCCGAGGCAATACTGCTCGACCTTACGATGCCCGACCAAGCTGATCCCTCTCGGCGAGGCTTCATAAACCTGGAATTCCTTCGCATGGCCGAAGTGTTCGTTGACGCGGCCGCCGCCCCTGGTGGCCACGGCGACGAGAAGGGACTTGCCGGAACCCGCGGCCTTGACCATTCCGATCGCCTCGCTTCTAGCCGCCACGTGATCACGGCGCTCGTGCGCGACCACCTTTTGATAGGCTTCGCGCCTGCTGGGATCGTAGGTGACCTCGCCGGGAATGCTGTCGAGCGTGAATTCCTGGCCACGATCCTCGCCGAGCAGGCCGACGGCATCGGCCCGGCACTGCCGGCAGTGGCGCATCAACTTGGCGCCGCCTTCGACACGATCCTGAAGTGTCTTCATCTCCGTTGCATTTGGGCCGCGCTGCCCGGTCAGGCCGAAATGGGTACCGTGCGCCGGGTCGGAAATCAGCGGCATGACGTTATGCAGGAACGCGCCACGCTCCTTGACCCATCTATTCACCTCGATCAGATGCTCATCGTTCACGCCTGGGATCATCACCGAATTGATTTTGGTGAGGATGCCGCGCGCGGTCAGCATCTCCAGGCCCAGCATCTGCCGCTCGTGCAGGATCCGGGCGGCTTCGATGCCAGTGTGGCGGCGATGGTCGTAAAAGATCCAAGGATAGATCTTTGCACCGACTTCAGGATCGACCATGTTGACGGTGATCGTCACGTGATCGACATTCATGTCGGCGAGTTCGGCGACATGGTCCGGCAGCGCTAGACCGTTGGTGGAGATACACAGCTTGATGTCGGGGATTTCCCTGGCAACTCGGTCGAACGTTGCCTTTGTCTTTTTCCAGTCGTAGCAGGCATCGCCCGGTCCGGCGATGCCGAGTACAGAAAGCTGCGGCACCTCGTTGGCGACCGCGATCACTTTGCGTAGCGCCTGGTCGGGTGTCAGCTTTTCCGAAGCGACTCCAGGCCGACTCTCGTTGGCGCAGTCATATTTGCGATTGCAGTAGTTACACTGGACGTTGCAAGCCGGGGCGACCGCGACGTGCATGCGTGCGAAGTAGTGATGCGCTTCTTCCGAAAAGCAGGGGTGATCCTTGATCTTCTCCCAGACAGCCGGCTCGATGTCCTCCGGCTTTCCTGACAAGCCACAGGTTGAAGATGCGCAGCCACCGGGTTTCGCGGTCGCCAGCAACTGGGATGTCGTGCTGGTCAGGCCCTCAAGCGAAATCATCGGTGCGGGCATCGAACGGCTCCGTTGCTGGTAACGTCGCAGTTCAAGGCGCAAGAGCCATGCCAGCTCAAAGAGCGGTTTTGGTTCCCCAATTGGCTTTCCGTGTTGGGTTCTGTCGGTTTACTGCGACACACTTTTGTCGGGCTTCCGACAGTGGGCAAGCAAATCAGGTCGTAAAGGCTACCACCCCTAGGCGCGCAGACTGTGAGGAAGGCTACTCCGGCCTGACGGTTGGCGTCATCAGGACGCCTAGAATTTCTTCACCTCGATACCATGCCGGCGCAGAGCGTAGCCGACCTGCCGCGGCGTGAGGCCGAGGATACGAGCCGCCCTGGCCTGAACCCAACCGGCCTTCTCCATCGCGTCGGTCAGGCGGTCGCGTTCCGTCAGATGCGAGCTTGCGGGGCAAGTCGGATCATTCGGGTAGACGACCTTGACGGGCGATGCCTCGCCTTGCGGGGCACCGATGCGCCGAACCGGCATCGTATCACGCTGGGAGAGTTCGTCGAAGGCATTGCCGCCATTCGAACGGTGGGCTGCTTTCCAGAGGAGCGACGAAAGGCATCGGCTGTTCTTGCAGGCGAAATCCGATGGAGTTATCGTCCTTGAACGCGCAAGTGTAGCCGTCCTTTGCACGCAGTTCTCCAGCTCCCGGACATTGCCAGGGAAATAGCATTGCGAGATCAGATCAAGCGCCGACGGCGCGAAAGCGAGCTCGCGATGGTTGTCCTTGTTGAACCGGTCGAGGAAGGCCTTCGCAAGGCGTGGAATATCGCCGGCTCGCTCTCTGAGCGGGGGCAGGATGATTGGCACAACATTGATGCGGTAATATAGGTCGGCCCTGAACTCCCCATTTACGACAGCCGTCTCGAGATCCTTGTTGGTGGCGCATATGAGCCGGACATCGACCTGAAGCGTTCTCGTGCCGCCCACTCGCTCCAGTTCACCTTCCTGCAGGACGCGCAACAGCTTGGCTTGAAAAGCAGGCGAAATCTCGCCGATTTCGTCAAGTAGCAGCGTTCCGCCATTTGCCAATTCGAATCGGCCGGCGCGCTGGGAGATAGCGCCGGTGAAGGCGCCCTTTTCGTGTCCAAACAGCTCTGATTCCAAAACGCTTTCAGACAGTGCGGCGCAGTTCAATTTGACGAAGGCCTTCTTCCCCCGAGGTGAAAGCTTATGGATGGCCTGGGCAAAGAATTCCTTGCCGGTGCCGCTTTCGCCCCGCAGAAGCACGGTGGAATTAGTCCTTGCCACGATCTCTACGGTTTCGAGGACCTGCTTGAGTGCGGGACTTTCCCCTATGATCCCGTCGAGCTTGACATGCCGATGCCTTGCTGGGTCGGTCCTCTCCTCGTCGAGCCATTTCTCCGGTCTCCGTTGCTCGCCGAGGAACCGCTGTCGATCCATACTGCGGATGCGATGGAGACGAATGGTGCGGCCGACAAGGTCGGCGACCATGGTTAGGAAACGTACGTCCTCGTCGCAAAGGGAGCTGGTCTCGCCGTCACCGATGCGGTCGATCGACAATGTCCCAAGGATTTCGTGCTCAGCCTTTACCGGGATACCGATGAAGGCAATTGGTTTTGTGTCACCGCTCGAAGACGGTTGAAGGTCGGCCTGAAATAGTTCGGACTTGCTAACATCGTGTATGACGAGCGGCGCCCTGGTGGCGACGATCCGGTCTAGCGCGGCTTGCGGTATGATGCGGCCAATTCCTGATTGAGGTGGTGGGCGGGAGCTGCCGGTGGTTGCGGTAATCTCCGGCTCCGCTTCGCAATCCAGGACGACGATTGCTCCATGACGCATCTGCACAAATGAGGAGAGCGTATTCACGACATTGGCAATCGTGATCTCAAGCCGAGTGGGGGCGGTCAGGAGGACCTTCGATATCTCGTAGATTCCCCTGAACGAGATATCCGCTTCGTGAATGGAGTTGATCCGTGTTTCAGGCAGGATGTTTCGAGGTCCTACTTCATCGACCCGATCTCGCAGTACGTGAGCCATGCAAACACCTCAGGGGTTGTCATCCAGGGTGCTTCTCCCAAGCGCCGTTTTGTATTTTCCAAAACCCACACTATTCACTAGCTTTTTCTAATGTGAGAGATCATCTAGCAGCGGCTGACGTGCCGAAACTTCAGGTCTGGTAAGATTCAGGCTCTTGAAACGAGGCGCGTCGGTCATCCGAATTTGAAGAGGACACCGAAGCCGCCGCGTGGATAGTTCCACTCGATCTCGCCACTGGTCTCGCACAATATCCGGCAGGTGCCGCACTCCATGCAGCCGTCGGCGCTGATCTCCACTTGACCTCTGTCGTTCAACTCATAGCATTTCGCCGGGCAGACGTGGGTCAGCGCGAGCAAGTTCGCGCTTGGCCTCTCGTGCGGTCGCACTTTGATATGCGGACGGCCGGAATCCACCAGGTAGCGGTTCTGGTAAAGCTTGTCCTCGACACGTGAGTTCGTCACTGCGATCGACATTTCGTCTCCCTTCAGCGCCACGCGAATGCAAGGCGGACCGCGTCGCTGACCAGGCCCCAGCGCGAGCGCGCCTTGATGAAGGCCGCCGTGGTCGCCTTTTCCTTCTCGATCTTCGGCGTGCCGTCGACACGCATGAAGTTCTGCGCGGCTTGCGACATCAACCGCGGATAGGTTGTGAAGTAATTGCAGGAATTGGTGTGGAGCAAAGCCGGCATGTCTTTGTATTTCCTCAGGTCCTTGACCACGAAGGACTTGTCCAGCATGGCTTTGTAAAGGGCGAGGTTCCGTTTGGTCATGGGACCGTTGTGGCTCTTAACCTTGACGATTGCCTCAGCCGCGATACGGCCGGAGGTCATGGCGAGGTTCGAACCCTCGCGGTGAACGGCGTTGTTCAGTTGCGCGGCATCGCCAACGACGACCCAACCATCGCCCAAAAGCTGCGGTATCGCCTTGTAGCCGCCTTCGGGAATGAGATGCGCGGAATATTCTTTCAGCTCTGAGCCGGCGATCAGCGGCCGGATCGAAGGATGGCGTTTTAAGGCGTCGAGGAGGACGTAAGGACTTTCCATCCTTGCGGCGAAATCGGAGACGAGGCAGCCAATGCCCAGTGAGATCGACTCCTTGTTGGTGTAGAGGAAGCCGAGCCCGGCCATGCTGCGCGAAATCGTACCCACCGCCTCGATCACGCAGCCTTCGTCGCCCTTTAGGCCGAACCGCTGCTCGATGACCTCTTCGGGCAGGAAATGCATTTCTTTGACGGCAAGCGCCACGGTTTCCGGCTTCGGCATCTCGCGCAGGCAGGCCCGCGTGCCAAGCAGTCCGGACACACCTTCTGCGAGCACGACCACGTCCGCGTAGATCGCTCCGCCGGCCCGATCTGTGCGGACGCCGATCACCTTGCCATTGGCATCACGGACAAGTTCCGTCACGGTCGTCTCGCACAGAACCGTCGCGCCGGCCTCGCGCACCTTGCGCGAAAACCATTTATCGAACTGGGCACGGATGATCGTATAGCGGTTGGGCTTCGCCTCATTGAAGTCGTCCGACCGATAGTGAATCCCGGTGTGGGACGTGGCGTCCATGACCCAAAGCCGCTGTTCAACCAAGTGCCGCTCGAGAGGCGCATCATCCCGGAAATCCGGGATGATCTTCTCCATCATGTTCGCGTACATGATGGCACCCTGGACATTCTTGGAGCCCGGATATTCACCCCGCTCCAGCTGCAGCACCTTCAGGCCTTGGCTTGCCATGGTGTAAGCAGCTGCGTTTCCGGACATGCCGGCCCCAATAACAATGGCGTCGAAATTTTCCCCGATCATGTCCATCTGCCTTAGCTCGCAAGCTTATCGCGATTGTGGGGCGACAGCCGGCGGGTGAAGGCTTCCGTCAGGGCGGGCAGGAAGCGAATCGCGTCGGTGACGATCCCGAGGTGGGCGAAATCGAAGATCGGCGCGTTCGGGTCGGTATTGATGGCCACGATGAGATCCGCCCCCTCGACGCCAACCCGATGCTGGATGGCGCCGGAAATCCCGGCCGCTATGTAAAGCTTCGGTCGGATGGTTTTGCCGGTTTGGCCGATCTGGCGATCAGCCGGCATCCAACCCTTCTGGACCAGCGGGCGCGAACAGCCATGCTCGGCGCCGATCGCTCGCGCGAGACTCTTCACAAGTTGCAGGTTCTCCGCTCCGCCGAGACCAAGGCCTCCCGCAACCACCACATCGGCATAGGCGAGATTTGCCTTTCCCGACTGGCTATCCGGCAGGAAGGCGAGGACTTTGGTGACGATTTCGTCCTCGGCTAGCGACAGCTTGTGCGGGATGACACGCCCGACCGGCCTATCCGCTCGCTGCGGCATGGGCATGACCCTCGGTCGCACCGTCGCCATCTGTGGCCGGTAGTTGAGCGTATAGATCGTGCATAACAAGGAACCACCGAATGTCGGACGGGTCGCGGCCAGCGAACCGTCGGCATCCACGTCGAGTTCAGTGCAGTCTGCTGTGAGCCCTGTCAGCAAGGTCGTCGCGACGGAACCGGCGAGATCCCGGCCGAGCGTGGTCGCACCGAGAAGTACGATCTCGGGTTTGTAAGTATCAACCAGATCCGTCATCGCCTTGGTGAAAGGCTCGTTCCGATAGTCGACGAGCAGCGGCGCCTCGACGATGTAGACAAGGTCGGCGCCATAGGCGAAGGCCTCGGCGACCGCGTTCTGGGTGGCTTCTCCTGCTGGTCCGAGCACGACGCCCGCAAGCTGGACGCCAAGCTTGTCGGCTAGCTTGCGGCCCTCGCCGAGCAGTTCGAAGGATACGGGATGGACCTGGCCGCGTTCGAGCTCGATGAAAACCCAGACGTGCCGATAGTCCTTGAAACGCTCGGGAAGCTCCTTCTTTATGCCGGCACGGCCGGCGGCAGGGCGGGGGGTGTCTGGTTTCGCGCTCGACATATGGTCTGCTCCTTGCCGTTACGCGCCGCCGTTGAAGGCGAGATCCGGTTCCAGCGCCGGCTGGCGGGTGAAGATTGCAGAAATCAGTTCGTCGGCGAGATCGCGCAACGCCTTCTCGGCGGTGTCAATTTGCGCCGCCTTTTCCGCCCGCGCGCTAGGGGCGAAAACGCGCTTAACGACCGTCGGCGAGCCACGCAGGCCGCATTTGGTGAGGTCCTCGATGCCGGCCTCGGCTGCACTCCATTTCACGACCTGACTGCGCGCGGCGCACAGGGCGTCTTCGATCGAGCCCCGACGCATCTCATTGGTGCCTTCCAGCATGGTGATGAGGCAAGGCAGCCTGCTCTTCAGCTTCTGCGTACCGCCTTCACAACGGCGCTCGACCGTGATCTCGCGCGCAGCAAGATCAATGGAGGCGATTTTCGCAACGTAGGTGATTTGCACGAGATCGAGACGCTTGGCGATGCCGGGCCCGACTTGGGCGGTGTCGCCGTCGATCGTCTGCTTGCCCGTGAAGACCACGTCCGGCGTGCCGAACGTCTCGCCAATCTTCGCGATTGCCTGGGAAAGAGCAAAGGAGGTCGCCAGCGTGTCGGAACCGGCAAAATAGCGGTCGGTCAAAAGCACTGCGCGATCAGCGCCGTATCCGAGCGCCTTACGCAGGGAGTCCTCTGCCATGGGCGGACCCATAGTGAGCACGGTAACCTCGCCACCATAAGCGTCGCGTAGCCTGAGTGCTTCTTCGAGGGCGAACAGATCGTAAGGGTTGATGATGGTCGGCACACCCTGGCGCATGATCGTGTTCGTCACCGGATGGACGCGGATCTGTGCCGAGTCTGGCACCTGCTTGATGCAGATTACGATGTGCATTGGCTGTCTCGCTGGGCTCTTATCCGGATGCGGGCTTGGCGGTGCAGCTGCTTGGTCGCATCATTCGTGCCAACCGTTTTCCTGCCCTTTTCTTCCAGAAATTCGGTTGGTTGCTTCTGATGCGCCGTCGCGATGACCGGATTTGTCGGCTTCGCGACATTGTCGCGTCGCAACCGTGTCGGGCTCATTCCTGTCCGAACCGCTTCAGTACGGTGTCGAACGGGACGAAGGTGCGGCCCGGCGTGGCAGGGTTGTTCGGATCGTGGTCTTTGAGCACCTTGAAGACCCGATGCGCGAGCGGCGAGGAAATCGCGAAGTCCTCGTAAGCGCGTTCGAGCGTGGCGCGCACCCGCGCGGCAATCACCTGGTCGGGCAGACCGGAGAAATCTTCTTCGGCAAGGTATTGGCCCACGCGCTTCATGATATGGAGCCGCGAGACATTCAGCACCTTCGGGTCATAGGAGACGCCAAGGACTGCGAAGAACTCCTCCGCAGCCGACAGGCGCTTCAGTCGCGCGAGGATGTCGGTGACATCAATGGGGCGGCTGTCAGCGGAACAATTCATTGCATTCTCCCTGGTCGGAAAACTGTGGTGTGGGTGCGTTCGTCGCAGGGCTGACCTGCGCGCAATCCGCGGTTGGAGGAATGAAATGGGATGAACCAGCGATGCCTGCCTCGCTGAACATTTTATCGTAGAGCTCGACCAGTTGAGTTGCAGTGACGGTCGATTTGGTTTCGGCCGCCTTGCGTCGGACGCGGGCCACCATAGCGGCCGCCAGATCCGGGTCGAGATCGCGGCCGCTTTCGCTCAGTACATGGGCAATCGCCGTGGCGCCGGAATGCTTGCCGATGACGATACGCCGGCAGCGGCCCACGAGAGCCGGATCGAGCCCCTGATAGCTACGCGCGTCCTTCAGCAACCCAGCGACGTGGATGCCGGATTCGTGGGTGAAAACATCGGCGCCGACGACCGGCTTCATGGCTGCTGTCGGCCGGCGCGCGGCCCGCGCCACCTGGCCGGCGAGGTGGGGCAACGCGGTCAGCTCGATGCCGGTATCCGCGCCGTCGAGGACCGCCATCGCTGCGGCGACCTCTTCCAGCGCGGCATTGCCGGCGCGCTCGCCGAGCCCGAGGACGGTGACAGAGGCATGGCGCGCGCCGGCGCGGATCGCGGCCAGCGTGTTGGCGGTAGCGAGGCCGAGATCGTTGTGGCCATGAAATTCAAGGTCGATTGAAGACCGCGCCACGAGCTGGGCGACAAGTTCGAAGGTCGAAAAGGGGTCGAGAACGCCGACCGTGTCGGCCAGCCTGACGCGGCTTGCGCCGGCGCGCGCGGCTGTCTCGATGACGCGCGCGAGATGATCCCGATCGGCCCGCGAGGCATCCTCGCAGCCCACCGCGACGAATAAGCCGTCAGCAGCCGCGCGCCTGACCATATGCTCGACGACCTGGAGCGCTCCCGGCCGATCGAGACCGAGCTTGGCGGCAAGCTGGATGTCTGATGCAGGCAGCGACAGATTGACGGCGGGGACGCCGCTCTCGATGGCTGCATCGAGATCCTGCGACGTCATCCGGCACCAGGCCGTGAGCCGAACCGGAAGCCGCCGCGCGACCGCGGCGCGAATTGTTTCGATCTCATCGGCGCCCATGACCGGCGTGCCGATCTCGATCTCTGGGAGGCCGGCTGCCGCAAGAGCCTCGGCGATCTCCAGCTTTTCTGCCGTCGTAAAGGCGACGCCGGGCGCCTGCTCGCCATCGCGCAAGGTTGTATCGTTGAGAAAGACCCGACGGTTCATGAGTGACTACCGGTTCTTCCGGCGCCGGAGCATAGACCCGATTGAAGGTTTTCGGCACTTCGCTTGCCCGGCCCAGAATTGCGAACGCCACGCAGCCTCTCCACGATCGCGGGCATGACTTCGAGCACCCGATCGACGTCCTCTTCGCCGTTGTCGCGCGCGAAGGAAAAGCGGACTGCCCCGTATGGCGTGTTCATCGCCCTCAAGACATGGCTCGGTTCCAGTGAACCGGAGGTACAGGCGGAGCCGGCCGAACAGGCGATGCCCGCGCGGCTGAGGAGAAGTGGGATTGCATCGCCCTGGATATGTTCGAAGGCGATGTTTGCGGTGTTCGACAACCGCTCCAGCGGATCGCCAGTGACGAAGGTGTTTGGGATGCGCTGGAGGATCCCGCCCTCCAGGCGGTCGCGGAGCGACTTTACCCGTGTGGTCGCGTCGTCCATGAATTTCAGGGCGAGTTCGGCCGCCATGCCGAGCCCGACGATGCCGGGCGTATTCTCGGTGCCAGCACGCCGGTCGTGCTCTTGGTGACCCCCCTTGATCAGCGAGCGGAAGTTGACGCCACGTTTTACGTAGAGTGCGCCGATCCCTTTCGGGCCATGCAGCTTGTGGCCGGAGAGCGACAGCATGTCGATCGCGGTCGATTTCAGGTCCATCGGAAGCTTGCCGACCGCCTGCACAGCATCGGTATGGAAAAGGGCGCCCACTTCCTTGGCCAACTCGGCAAGCCTGGCCACGGGGAAGATCATGCCAGTCTCGTTGTTCGCCCACATTATCGAGACGATTGCCACGTGTGGGGTGAGGGCGGCCATGTAGGCGTCGAGGTCGAGCTGGCCACGGCGATCCACCGGGATCCTGTGCACCTTGACGCCGCGGGTCTTCTCAAGATGCGCACAGAGCGTCAGCACGGCGGGATGCTCGACCGCAGAAGTCACGATCTCGGTCCGGTTGGGCATCGCTTCGAGCGCCGAAAGAAGCGCTGCATTGTCGCTTTCTGTTCCACCCGAGGTGAAGATGATCTCATCGTCGAACGCCGCGCCGACCAGCGCTTGCAACTGCCGCCGCGCTTTTCTCACCGCCGCACTGACTGAGGCACCAAAAGCGTGCGCCGACGAAGGGTTGCCGAATTGATCCGTAAAGAATGGCAACATCGCTTGCACGACCTCAGGATCGACCCGCGTGGTTGCGTTGTTGTCGAGATAGACAGGTCTCATGGGTACGATCCTCAATTGATCGGAATGACGCGAAGCGCGAGGCCGGTACCCCTCATTGAGCCTCTGGCGCATGCCGTCGATGGTGAAGGGGGCGAATTGGGAGCCGGTGTAGGTGGCCGACAGTTGACGTAGACTCGGTCGCCCTCGACACGACAAGTTCGCAATCCCCGTCGCGAGCCTGCAGGTAAGAACGCCCGCGGCCCCTATTTCGATCAGCCGGATTTGCTGCGTCGTCGTCGTTTTGGCGGTCGGCAGCTTCGGGTCCCGCTAGGACCTGGGCTGTTCTGGGCGGCAATGTTGTTCGCATGCCGCTTCGAAGCGATTGCCGGTCCCGAAATCGGCTTTGATCTTGTCTTGTTCTTGAGGGCGCGGACATCTGATGTGCCGGCCGTGTCCTCTGCCGTAATGCAGCCTTCGGCAGCCATCGCTGCATGGGCTCACGCAACCACTTCCTCGATGACTTCGAAGCATGCGAGGCAGCCGCGGCCAGGCTTTGTCTAGCGAGTGATTTGCTCGATAGTGGTTTGTCGATGGTGAGTTCGGTAAGCGCCGACAAGCAAGCGATCACGGGGCCGCAGCTGAAGGTTTGACGCTTGGCAGCAGTGATCCTTGCGATCATCGAATCGATGCTGATCATCGATTTAAGCGCGTCGCCACAGGCGATGGCGCCGACCTCACCTGCATTGGCTGTTACCAGAACGCCGGCATGCTTCCGGTTGAAGTGGTCCTTGGCCTTCTCGCTACAGTTCCACATGCGCATGTCTCGGGCGATCAGCCGAAGGACTTGCCGCAAGCGCACTTCTCCCGCGCGTTGGGATTGTCAAAGACAAAGCCGGAGGAGTCGAGCCCCGTGACGAAATCGACGGTCATGCCGGCGACATGGCGTTGGGAGTCTGCGTCCACAAACAC
This sequence comes from Mesorhizobium sp. CNPSo 4689, assembly GCF_057784325.1. Classification (NCBI taxonomy): domain Bacteria; kingdom Pseudomonadati; phylum Pseudomonadota; class Alphaproteobacteria; order Hyphomicrobiales; family Phyllobacteriaceae; genus Mesorhizobium; species Mesorhizobium sp. CNPSo 4689. The sequence continues at coordinate 54,876 of NZ_JBWLUZ010000027.1, read as the reverse complement.
CTTGACCCCATCTGTCTCAATGATCGCATCGCCCTCGCGCAAGACGCTCTCGAGGCCCATCTGGTATTTGAAGCCGGCACAGCCGCCGGTCTGGACCATGATCCGAAAGCCCTCCGCCGGCTCGCTGGCGCGGGAAAGAGCCGTCTTGACGGCGGCAACTGCGTTGTCGGTGAGCGTAACCATGGCTCGATTTCTCCTCAATGCGTGACGTAATTGAGGATGAGCGTGCATGTGCCGTGCCAAAGGAAAACCTTTTTCAAACAGTGTTTTGCCCCAGCATTCCTATGTCGGGTGTGCAACATTGTCGGATATTGGGAGTGTGCAAGCCGGTAGAATACGTGAATTCCGCCGGAGCAATGCTGTCCGCATTCATCCGAAAACAGCCGGGCAACCGACACGACCGTGCGATTTGTCGAATGCGCGACACAGTCGCGCTCGGCCTGAGTCCTGCTGCACTCTCACGCAAATCATTGACCAGTATGCAGAAGATTTCTTCCGAGGTCGCTTCTGGGGCAATTGGCACGACTTTTGAAGCTCACTTTTGGCGGAGCGGCAGAACTGCCGACCGATCGCATTTCGTGGGTGTGGCAATCGGTGGAACGAAGGAAGGGAAGCAAAATGTCAGGTTTGGGTCCGATCCGCTTTCTGCGGGAACGCAGCACCGCCCATGGAACGCCCGATCCGCCGATTGGCATCTACATCCACAATCGCTCACCACCTGGTAGCGCCGTCGATCGACTTGAGATGAGATTCGACCGGCATGTGCATTTACCGTCTACCGTCATGGCGTCCGCCGTTCAAACAGCACGCCCGGTTTCGAGCGGGTGCTGACGGCGGTGCGCACGCTCTCCAGCAATACTCTGTTCCTGGGTGAGCATGAGATCGTCATCGAGCATCATGTTGCGCTCTATCGGCTGAAGATCACCCGGCAGAGCAAGCTGATCCTCAACAAGTATGTGGAAGCAGGGGTAAGACATGGACCAGCGCGAGAGACCCTCGCCGGACGAAATCCGGCGAGCACGCGAAGACAGCCCCAAAATCCGTGACCGCGATTTCGCCGCCCTATTGGGCATTTCGGAAGCGGAGCTGGTCGCGGCACATTGCGGTTTCGGCACGGTGCGCGTCGAGCCGCGCGTCAATGATGTGCTGACCGGTCTCGAGGCGGTCGGCGAGGTGATGGCGCTGACCCGCAATGAAAGTGCCGTGCACGAGAAGATAGGCATCTACGATAGGGTGCTCACCGGCAACCATCATACCATGGTGCTCGGCGATGACATCGACCTGCGCATCTTCCCGAAGGTGTGGGCGCATGGCTTTGCCGTGGAGAAGCGCGATGGCGGGGAGATCCGCCGCAGCCTGCAATTCTTCGATGCGACCGGCGAAGCGATACACATAGTGCATTTAAGGCCGGCCTCCAACCTCTATGCCTATCAAAAACTGACAGACGAGCTCCAATCCTCGAACCAGGAGCCGATCGTGTCGGTTGGGGCGAGCGGAGTTGACAGTGACGCAGAGGTTCCGGACCAAGCCGCCACGGTCGAGGACTTACGCGAGCACTGGAGCCAGCTGACCGACGTGCATCAGTTCTTCGGCATGCTCAAGATGCTGAAGCTCAGCCGCTGTCAGGCTATGCGCATGGTCGGCCAGGATTACGCCTGGCTGCTCGACAATGCTGCCGTAGGCGCCATGTTCCATCACGCTGCCGAAGACGAAATGCCGATCATGTGCTTTGTCGGCAATCGTGGCTGCATCCAGATCCATTCCGGTCCGATCAAGTCGGTCAAGCAGATCGGCCCGCGGATCAATGTGCTCGACGAGACCTTCCACCTGCATCTCAGGACCCACCACATTCGTGAGGTCTGGGCCGTGCGCAAGCCGACCAGGGACGGTCACGTCACTCGAAGCCTATGGCGCCGACGGCAACATGATCATCCAGTTCTTCGGCACGCGCAAGGAAGGCGAACGAGAGCGCGGCGACTGGCGGTTCCTCGCTGAGAGCCTGCCGCGTATCCCAACCCCGTCAGCCGCGTAAGGTAAGATCCAATGCACGTTGTTTTCCGTTTTCATTCGGCGCTTGCGCCGGTGCTCTTCGTTCTGCTGGCCGTCGCTTTGCCTGCCGAGGCCTTTGAGGGCATAGCTGTCCCTTTCCCATCCGTCACGGATCGCCCGATCGGCGGCTCGATCACCGAGATCGTCTACGCGCTTAGCGAGGAAAGTCATCTCGTCGCTCGTAATTCGACGAGCTACTACCCGAAAGCCACGCTGAAGGTACCCGATGTCGGCTACATGCGTCAGCTGCCGGCGGAGGGTGTTCTGTCGGTCAGTCCGTCCAACATTCGGGCCTTGCATGGCAAGGGCGCGAAGGAAGCGGTCGTTGTGTTGACGAAATCGATCGGGCCCTTCATCGAGCTGCCCGAGCACCACCGCCATAAAGGCATCCTTGAATGATCCGCGTCGTCTGCCAGGCGCTCAGCGTCGATGCCAAAGGCCGAAAAGTTGGCGGTCGAGATGGATGCAAAGCTGAAGGCAGCCGAAAAAGCAGACCGCAATCGATCAAGGAACGCAAGCGCATAGCGTTCGTGCTGCCGGCGCAAGACGGCAAGATCTTTGCCGCGGGCAGCGACACAGCAGGCGAGGCCATCATCAAGCTGTCAATGCGGTCGAGGGTCTCTCCGGCTACAAGCAGATGTCCGAGGAGGTATCGTCACTGCCAGGCCAGATGTGATCCTGCCGATGAAGAATGCCGGGGCGCCGATCTCGGAGGACGAGCTGTTCGCGAACCCCTCCATCGCCTCGACCCACTGGCATAGTCCGCACGCTGATCAGCATGTACGGCGGCTGACCATCTCTGGCAGAATCTTGGCCTTTTTAATTGGGCCAAGTTCAGCCGCCTGCTTGCCCGCATTTTCCGACGCTGGCGCCCGGCAACACCTGCGGGCCCGTCCCCATCAGCCAAAGGCGAGAAAAGATAAAACGCACGCCTGATCCCATCCAAAACACCCGCCAAGCCAGGATGCAGAAGACAGCAATGAGCTCCAGCGCCCGGCAGTTCGCAGCCGTGCCTCTTCGGCATTGCAACCGCATTTCAGGATCTTGTGGAAGGTCTCGATCTTCCAGCGCATGGCCTACCAGTCGAGCTTCGCGAGTCGTCGTGGCAATGCACGGCGCAGGTCGGTGACCAGCTTCCAGCCGATCCTTGGCCGATGCTTTGGGTCCTCACGCTCCTGGGCGTACAGCACGTGAGGTCGAGCGCGGGATAGCGCTTCTGTTTGCCGATCGGCGGCAGGACATGGATGCGGCGGTATTTGATTTCGACCGCGTCTCAGGCCTGCCCTTGGCATCGCGAACCTCGACCTCATGCAGCCCGCGATCTCTTCCTCATTCATCTCCGCGGCGATCGTGTGCTCGCCATCACCCGCCAGGCCATCGACGCAATGGCTTAAATCAAGTGCAGCAGAAGCCAGGCCGAACAGCCCGGTGTCGCGGACTCGACAAAACCGACCGTGGATGTCGGTTGTCGGACGTTGTCCTAAGAATGATGGACAGGTGGTCATCAACTTAACGGCGGCGGGCCCAGTGCAAGCTGGGCATCGCTTGTGCAGCGGCATCGGTACGCCTATCCGGCACGCGACTTGCTACGACAATTTTATCAGCGGGGCGTCAGCAGTGCGTCACGAGCTCAGCGGTGATTGACCAGTCTCTAACCCAAACGGTGATAAGCGGCGGCTATGCTTTATGACCGCAGCGCGACGGAGATGCCCCTTCTGATTGAATTCGCAACCGATCTCATACGCGCTGGTGCGCAGGTGGGCTGTGTCGCGCACAGAATTTCAAGGCGCCTGAGCCGGGACGTATCCCTACTGGTAAAGGACTTTATGAACAGCGGTGCGATCTCAATGGAGCGCATGAACGCCTGATGTAGAGAAGCAAAAATGACGACCAACCCCGTTCCAGATCATGTCCCGCCCGAAATGGTGAGAGACTTCAGCCTGTTCACATCGCCAGGCATGCCACCAACACCCAACGGGGATCCACACGCAGCTGTCGCTTGCGCCCATGACGGGCCGCCGATCTTTTATTCCCCCTACAACACGCAAGATGGCCGGGGCACCTGGGTCATAACCCGCGCCGCAGACCAGCGTAAGGTGCTGCAGGACCCTGAAACTTTTTCCAGCCATCGCAGCATCTTCTCCTCCATACTGGGTGAAACCTGGCCGACGATCCCGCTTGAGCTCGATCCACCGGCCCATGGCGCATTTCGCTCACTACTCAGTCCGCTGCTTTCGCCAAAGCGGGTGAGGGTGTTGGAGCCGGCTGTCCGCGAGCGGGCGATCGAGCTGATCGAAAGGATCGTCGCATCGGGCACAAGCTGCGACGTCATGAAGGATTTTGCCTTTCCGTTCACAGTCAGCATCTTCCTTCGCTTTCTGGGGTTGCCGGATCAGGGACTCGATACATTTGTCGGCTGGGCGAAAGATCTGCTCCACGGTGACGATGTGAAACGACCTGTGGCTGCCCGGAAGATTGTGACTTTCATCGATGAACTTGCAACAAATCGCCGCAAGGAGCCGGTCGACGATCTCATGACCTTCATCGTGCAGGCACAGGTCGAGGGCCGCCGGCTGACCAACGAGGAGATCCGTGGCATCGGAGTGCTTGTATTCGTCGCGGGACTCGATAGCGTCGCAGCAGCTATAGGCTTTGACTTGGCTTATCTAGCGCGCAACCCCAAGGATCAGGAACTGCTGCGCAGCGAACCGGACCGCATCCTGCTCGCAACCGAAGAATTGCTGCGGGCCTATCCGCCCATTCAATTGATTCGGGTGGCTACGAAAGATATCGACTTTGAAGGCGCGCCGATCCGAAAGGGGGACTATGTTTCCTGCGCCACGATGATTGCAAATCGCGACCCGGCGGAATTCGAATCCCCCAACACGGTCGATCTGGCGCGAGAGGACAACCGCCACGCCGCCTTTGGCTACGGTCCCCACCGTTGCCTTGGCTCACACCTTGCCCGGCGGGAGATTGTCATTGGCCTGGAGGAGTGGCTGGCGCGCATCCCGACCTTCCGTATCAAGAAGGGTACGGCACCCATCGCCTCTGGCGGCCATGTGTTCGGGATCGAAAATTTGATCCTGGACTGGTCCTAGGCCCGCCCCGCGCCGGGGCACAGACAATGGAGGCAGCGCCATGCGCATTATCGTCCAAAATGCCAAATGCCAGGGTCACGCGCGATGCGCGGCGCAAGCGCCGGACATCTTCAAGCTTGATGACGAGGGTTACATCCTGCCCGGTGACATTCAAGTTGCGGAAGGGGAGGAACTGCCTGCATCGCGAGGCGCGCGATCCTGCCCCGAACGTGCGCTGGAACTCGACCGTACACCCGCTACGGGTTGAACCGGACGTCATTCAACCGACAGTCGAGCTAGAATGGCGTCGACGATGACCGCACACTGGAGGAGATGGCAGGCGACCCATGTCCCACCACCCTCCTCGCCCACCTGCGGCACGGGGCATCTCCGGCATCGAGGTGCTCCCTTGATGCCCAAACGGCAGGGCGGTGGTTCGCGAAACATCTCTTCCAATCTCAGAATTTGCGACAGAGCCGATGGACCAGACGAAAAATACCGAACTATTCGACCGTGAGCGGATCCGCGACTGCCTCTATCGGTACTGCCGCGGGATAGACCGCGCGGATGAAGCGGCCCTGCGCAGCGCGTACTGGCCTGATGCGCATGACAATCACGGGGCCTATTGCGGCTCGGCAGAGGGCTTTATCAGGTTTGCGCTCGGTGTCTTCAAGACCGGACCCCGCAACATCCATCACATCACGAACATCCTGATCGAATTCATCAGCTCGGCAGAGGCCGCGGTCGAGAGCTATTTCACCGCGCTGCAACGCGGACCGGACAGAGACGGAGAAGTACGCCAGACGCTCCTCTGCGGCCGTTACTGCGATCTGTTTCAGAAGAGGGAAGGGGAGTGGCGGATTGCCGAACGGACAGTTGTCTACGATTGGCTCGAGGAGCAGATCCCACCAGCGGTCGGCGAGGCAGAACGGTTCGGCCCGCGAAGGCCGATTGGAGCACCACATCCGAACGACCCGGTCTACACGCTTGGCAAGCGTCGCATTCCTTCTCGCCATGACCTTTCAGAGACTTCGAACGCGAGAGCCGTCGGCCGTGGGGAGTAAAGGCTATGACAACTTTGCAATGCCACAGCGATCACGGCGACAGACTGCCCGGTGAGGATGCGCCAAATAGGATTCCCTTTCTGCCCCGCGGCGGCGTGAGCCATCGCGCCGTCTATCCAGGTCTGCAACTGGCCGTCGCGCGGACTGGCTGCTTTAGCTCGACGCATCATTTTGTCGCTCAAAATTGATGGGCTGAGATCGCTGAGGGAGCGCGAGGGAAGTGTTCATGATGCAGACGGGACGCATCGTCCTCATCACGGGAGCCGCGGGTGGGATCGGCCGTGCCCTGGTCGAAATTCTAGCCAGGGATGGCGACACAGTCGTTGCGGTAGACCTTCCTGGCAGCGGCGTCATTGAACTGGCCCGTGGTCTCGGCCACCCGCACCTCGGACTCGAGTGCGACGTCTCGCGGGAGGAGGATGTTCTCGCGCTTTACCGTCGACTTGAAGTACAGTTCGCGCACATCAGCGTCCTCATCAACAACGCCGCGACGGGACCCACCATGGCTGCGACTGTCGACACCGGTGTCGATGCCTTCCGCCTCGCTCTGGCAGTAAATTTGATTGGACCATTCGTGATGGCCCGTGAAGCGGCGAGGCGCATGAGGCCGGGCAGCGTCATCGTCAATGTCGCCTCGATGGCGGGGATCGTCGGCAATCCCAAGCGCAACGCCTACGCTGCCTCGAAAGCGGGCCTGATCTCGTTGACGAAGTCGCTCGCATGCGAGTGGGCCTCTCGCGGCATTCGCGTGACGGCGGTAGCGCCGGGCTACGTGCGCACCCCGATGGTCTCGGAACTGGAACGCGCTGGCGATATGGACCTCGCGGCGGTGCGCCGCCGCGTGCCGCTGGGGCGCTTGGCGCGCCCGGATGAGATCGCCCTCGCCGTGCGTTTTCTAGCCAGCACGCAGGCCCGCTACATCACCGGTTCGGTGCTGGCTGTCGACGGAGGCTGGATGTCATTTAACCAGCCGGGGGATGCGCACCCGCCGGTCGATGGGACGCCCCAAGCCGAACTCTGCTGTCCGCCCGAATGCATCGATACGCGGATCGTGCTCGTCACGGGGGGCGCGAGCGGCATAGGCGCGGCCGTCGTTCGCCGTTTTGCCGCAAACGGCGATACCGTTGTGATTGCTGACAGAGATGGCGCTGCAGCGGCAGAGCTGGCTGCGTGGCTCCGCGGCAAGAACCCGGCCAAATGCGTGGACGTGGCCGTCGAGGGCGAGGTGGTGGCGCTGTTCGAGGAACTGCGGGGACGCTTCGGGCGCATCGATGTCCTCGTCAACGGTGCTGCTGTCGCCGACACTTTTTTGTCGGGAATCGAACAAATGCCGGAACACATCGAACACGTCCTGGATGTCAATCTTACCGCCGCCTTCACCTGCGCGCGCGAGGCAATCAAGGCGATGTGTCCTGGCGGCGTGATCCTCAACCTCGGATCGATCTGCAGCTTTCTGCCGTTCGTGCCGCACCATGCCTATGGCGCCTCCATGGCCGGGATGGACATACTGACGCGATGCATGGCGGCCGAACTCGGGCCGATTGGCATTCGGACAGCCACCGTCGCCCCTGGCTACATCCGCACGCCTGGCGTTGCTCAGTTGGCGAAGGTCAGCCGCATCGATACGGCAACGATCGGACGACGCATTCCAATGGGTAGGATGGGACAGCCGGAAGACGTTGCTGAGGCCGCGTTCTTCCTGGCTTCGTCTGCCGCCTCGTATGTCAGCGGCTCCATTCTCTACGTGGACGGCGGCTGGACCACTTTCGGTGATGCGGGAAACGCCAGCGAACTCGATAACGAGTATTTTGCGGAGGCAGGGTGTTGACTGCCGATTTTCCACAGACGACGGACTGCGGCTCATCGAAAAGCCGAGGACGTCCAAGGCTTCAGGGTCCGGCTGCACGCGGCGCCCGCACTGCAGTGAGCGAAGATGTCATCTTCGGCGATGACGAAAGCCACCGTCCTCATCGCTGTCGAAGCAGCTCCAACCGCTCCATACGCCTGCAACCAACGAATGGGGCCGCAAGGCCACGCCGCCGCCAAGGGCTGGATCGACACCGCGGCCAATGCCTTGTGCGCGTGCCCAGCACATCCTCCTAATCGGCAAACTCCCTCTGTAAACAAGGAAACACCATGGAATTCGCGACCTTCATCCTGGCCGCCCAGCGCGGCTATCATCAGTCGTGCGAGAGTGTTATCCGCAACTCCATTGAACAGGCCGTCGTTTCAGAGCAGGCCGGCTTCGATACCGCGTGGTTTGCGGAGCACCACTTCAACAATTACAGCCTCATTCCCTCGCCCTTGATGATGGTGGCGCATTGCGCCGGCGTGACGAGCACCATTCGCCTTGGCACTGCCGTCTGCGTGCTGCCGCTTTATCAACCGCAGCGCCTGCTTTCCGAGATCGGATTCGCCGACATCGTTGCGAACGGCCGCCTCGAGCTCGGCGTCGGCTCAGGATACCAGCAATTCGAGTTCGAGCGCTTCGGTGTCAACATCGATGAGGCGCCGACCGTCTTTTCGGAATACTTGGACATCCTTCTCAAGGGCCTCAACCAAAACATTTTCGAGCACCACGGCCAGTATGAGAACATACCCCCGACGGCGATTTCGGTGCGAACCCTCCAGAAGCCGACCCCGCCGATCTGGATCGCCGGCGGGATCGCGCGCATGGCCCGGGCCTATCGTGAGGGACACAATTTTTTCGTCACAGCATTCCACAACGGCTCGGAGACTTTGAGCACGTTGCGCGAAGCAATCGAGAAGGTGGCGGCTGCCGAAGGCAAGAACGTCACGGACGCCAAGATATCACTGCTGCGTTGCTGCTATGCCAGCGACGACGAGGCTGAGATCAACAGCTATCTCGACAATGCCCGCTTCCAGCGCCGGCTGTCTGAAGCACTGCATCAGCGCCGCCAGCAGAGCCTGGATGGCTATCTGCTAAAGGAAACGCCGACGCAGCAGGATCTTTCTTTCGAGACCATGCGCCAGAACCTGCCGGTCGGCAGCGTGAATCGCGTGATCGATCGCCTCCTACAAGAAATCGATATCTTGAAACCGGACCAGATCGCAATTCAGACCCAGTTGGGGGACTTCGACCAACAGACGATGCTGCGTCAGATCGAGCTCTGGGGAGACAAGATCATTCCAGCGATCAACAAGTAGCTCGCTCATGCCGGGGTGAAATCTCCCACGGCTCGAACGCTCACCTCAGCTGCTTGATCGTTTCAAAAGGCATAAGCGCGCGGTCAACAGCAGGGCACGGAGCCTACCGCCTCACGATAGGTTCGGAATACCTGGTCGAAGATTCGATTAGACATGCCTTGCCCAGGCTTCAATCGCTGTTCCTATGGCCTCCGGCCGGAGCGCAGCGTTCACCTTGCTGTTCGCACAGTGAGGATGCCGCTTCAGCATGGCGCTGGCATGGCGCTCAGCAGCTGCAAGAGCTCGCTTGCGTTGGCGAATTCACGATGACACCCCCTTTCGTCACTCGTGACGGCTTCAGACGGATGCCGCATTATCTGACCGCTATCGATGGCAGGACCTGGATCGGTTGCGCCCGCTGTCTCAAGGTCTGCTCGCGCGGAGTCATGCATCTGGCGTCGGTGATGCGGGAGAAATCCTCGGCTTCAGCGACGGCGAGGATACGATCTCGACGGCGAGCTCGATCGCATGATCAGGGTTCTCGACCATCGCCGGCCGCTGCATTGGATGCGGAGCCTGCGCCCGCGTCTGCCCGAAGAACTGCCCGACCCATGTTGCGGCCGACCGGGTCGCTGCATGACTTGATGGGATAACCAGGAGAACGGCACCATGTTTGCCCAACACTATGCCCGGCTCAGCACTGGCCAATGGCCGCGGATCGAGGTGGAGAGGGGGTTCGACCAGCATGTGCTTGCCTGTGTGCTTTCCCGTGCGCTCGAGGAGGTCGAGGCCGGCGAAGCGACGGCGACGGAGGCAACCGGCCTTTCGCGCGCCGAGCTGCGCAATGTCCTGACCCGCAGTTTCCCTGCTATCCCTATCAACGCGTTTGCCTTGGAAGAGGTGAGCGAGCCCGAGCCGGATCTGGAGGAAGAACTTTTGCGCGGCCTGCTGTTGGCGTATGCCCGGCCGGGCGACCCGGCGAGCGCCCGGTTCGCTACGATCATCGCCCGCCGTGCCATGCACAATGACCATCTCTGGCAGGACCTTGGCCTTTTTAATCGGGCCGAGCTCAGCCGCTTGCTTGCTTCGCATTTTCCGATGCTGGCGGCCGGCAACACCCAAAACATGAAATGGAAGAAGTACTTTTACCGCAAGCTCTGTGAGGCCGAAGGTTTTTCGCTGTGCAGCGCGCCCAGTTGCCGGGAATGCAATGATTTCGAAAGCTGCTTCGGCCCAGAGGAAGGCGAAAGCCGCCTCACACGGATCAAGAACGGCATCGCCTTGGATTAAGAGCCGCTTTCGCAGTCGTGCAAGCCGCCAGGGGTCGCCCCGCGCCATATGTCTCTTGTCGAATGTCGAACCGAAGCCTTCGAGGATTTGAAGGCTGTGCCTGCTGTCCGGTTGCTCGCGATGCTCGCTTCGGCGGTTGGCGTGATAATGACGGCGCAGGACTCGACCAGCACCATCGCCGCCGAGCAACCGGTGTTCTCCGTGCTGCCCGCCTGCCTGGCCGGGCTCTATTCGGAGCGGGCCGGCGTCTTCGACACTGGGCTGGAGGGCAAGAGGCGGCCGGCAGCTTTGCCGGTGCGTCGGCGGCCGTCGGCTACAGGCTCGGCCTGGCTCGGCCTGGGCACCGCCGTAGCCACCGCCGTGTTTTTCGCGCTGGTGCACGGCTCCCCTCGATCACCCATCGCGGCGACCAGATCGTCTCTGGCGTCGCCATCAATTTCATCGCTGCCGGCTCCACCGTCATTCTCGGCCAGGCCTGGTTCCGGCAGGGCGGGCGCGCGCCGTCGCTTTCCGAAGACTCGCGCTTCGAGGCGATCATTCTGCCCGGCGCCGAAGCGGTGCGCGGCGTGCCGGTGCTCGGGCCTGATCTCGGTGCATTCGCTGCTGGCCTATGTCGCGTCCTGATGGTGCCATTCACCTGTCGGGTGCTGTTTCGCCCGCGCTTCGGCCTAAGGCTTCGCGCCGTCGGCGACCGCCGGCATTTCGGTGACTGGCTGCGCTACCGCGCGGCATCTTCACCGGCGTTCTGACGGGCATGGCCGGCGCGTACCTGTCGCTCGCCCAGAATGCCGGCTTCGTGAAGGACATGACCGCCGGCAAGGGTTCCATCCCGCTGGCATCGCTCATCGTCGCCAAATGGATACCGGTGCCGGCAATGTTCGCCTGTCTGGCGGCGAAGGTCTCCATGGCCCGGAGGGGAAAGCCGGCGAGGCGCTGGCGTCGGAGGCCGACACGGAACAGGCTGACGCGGCGGCGATCCAGTCGGCCTATGCGCTCGGCGAAACGAAGCCTGCAACCGCCAAAGTAACGTGCGGAGGATCGCGCCGCGCTTTTGATGCGATTGCATCTCACGTCGCGCTGCGCTGCTGAGGGCTTTTTCTGTCAGGCGGTCTAGGTTTCGCGCTTCGGGCCGAGCAGGAACACTGTCAGGGCGGCGAGGAACGTGGTAACCGCGCTGTAGGCAACAGCACTGGTAATCCCGGCATTGTCCACCAATAGTCCGCCGAAGGTCGCGCCGGCTGCGATGGCCACTTGGAACGCTGCGACCATCAGCACACCAGCGCTTTCGGCCTGCTCGGGAGCGGCGAGCCGCACTACCCACGTCTGCAATCCCACCGGCACCGCGCCGAAGGCAAAGCCCCATGCGGCAACCGCAATCGCCGAGGCCGAGGCCAATGCTCCCGCCGTCAGCAGCGAGATAGCGGCTATCGCTATGAGCAGCGGTGCCAGGGCCGCGACTGCCTTGAGGCTGTATTCGGCCAGAAGCCCGCCGGCTAAATTGCCGAAGAAGCCGCCGATGCCAAAAGCAAGCAATACTAGCGAGATCGTCTCGACATCGAGCGCGGGAACCTTCTCGAGGAAGACGCGGATATAGGTGAAGCCGGCGAAATGGCCGGAAGCGACTAGCAGGATGACCAAAAGCGCGACCTTGATCGTCGGATTCTTGGCCACATCCAGCAGGCTGCGGAAGCTAGCCACTCCAACCGGAGGTAGCCTCGGAATGGTTATGAGTTGCACCAGCAGTGTAGCCGCGCCGACGACTGCGGCGAGCATGAAGGCGCTTCGCCATCCCCAGATCTCGCCGACATAAGCGCCGATTGGAGCTGCACAAACGGTAGCGACGGAAACGCCGGCGAGGATAATCGACATAGCGCGCGGCAGGAGGTGGCTTGGAACGAGCCGCATCGCCAGTGCTGCCGACATCGACCAGAAGCCTCCGAGCGCTATGCCGAGCACAACGCGTGCCGTCAGGAGAACCTCCAGCGACCACGCGACGGCCGCCAGAACGTCCGACAGGATCAGCAGCAGCGTCATCGCCCACATGACGATCCTGCGGTCCAGGCGCTTTGTGATGATGGCCATCGTTGGCGCCGAGATCGCCCCGACGATGGCGGTCGCCGTCATCGCCTGTCCAGCCGCACCCTCGGTGATACCGAGATCATGCGCGATCGGCGTGAGCAGGCTGGCAGGCAGACATTCTGCCGTAACCAGCCCGAACGTGCCCAAGGAAAGCGAAATGACCGCACCCCATGCGGGACCAGACGGTTGATCGGGCTTTTCTGGGTCGTGCACAACAACGTCCATGACGCCTGCCGCGGATTGGGTCATGAACGAAGTCTCCACTTTGGATGCACTGCAACATGACGTTGGCTGCCTTGACCCACATTAAAGCCACAAGCGCCTTTCCCGGCGGCGTTGCACGGAGGAGGGGATGTTCATTGCCTCGCGATATTTTGTGACGGTGCGGCGCGCAACGTCGATGCCGGTTTCCTTCAGCCGGACAGCGATGTCATCGTCGGAAAGCACGTCGCCAGCCGATTCTGCGGCAATTATCGCTTTGATCCGATGGCGGACAGCTTCGGCTGAGTGCGCATCGCCGCCTTGGCAGGAGGCGATCGCGACGGTGAAAAAATACTTCAGTTCGAACACTCCGCGCGGGGTAAGCATGTACTTGTTCGAGGTCACCCGGCTTACCGTTGACTCGTGCATGCTGATCGCGTCAGCGACGGTCCTGAGATTGAGAGGCCGCAGGTGGGCGACGCCATGTTCAAAAAAGGCTTCCTGCTGGCGCACGATTTCAGCCGCAACCTTAAGAATCGTCTTGGCGCGCTGATCGAGGCTGCGGATTAGCCAGTTCGCGTTTTGCAAGCATTCGTTGAGAAATGCTTGATCTTTCGAATTTTGGACGGTGTGACGCGAGACTTCGGCATAGTAGGCTTGGTTGATCAGCAGCTTGGGCAGTGTGGCCGGATCAAGTTCGATCTGCCATCCGCCTCCTGGTGAGGGCGTGACCCAGACGTCGGGTATGATGGAATCCGACGCTCCGGATTGGAACCGGTTTCCAGGCTTGGGATCGAGCGCACGAATCTCATGCAACATGTCGAGAAGGTCCTCTTCATCGACGCCGCAATGCTGCTTCAATGCCTGAAAATCGCGCCGCGCAAGCATTCCAAGATTGGCTACCAAAGCGGCCATCGCCGGGTCGAACCGGTCTCGCTGGCGCAACTGGATCTCGAGGCATTCACTGAGAGTTCGCGCAAAAATTCCCGGTGGATCAAAGTGCTGCAAGGTTGCGAGAACCCGTTCCACATCAGCCTGCTGGACATTCAGGCTGTCGGCCAGCTCCAAAAGGTTTGCCCGAAGATAGCCAGTGTCTTCCAGATCAGCGGCAAGCTGGCCAGCGATCAGCCGCTCCTGTGGTGTGAACGCAGTGAGGGCGATCTGACGAGCGACATGGTCGTGCAATGTTTCGGGGAGGGCGGCAAACTCGTCGAGGGAAGGGCCATTACTCGGCGGGTTGTTGGTCGTATTGCGAAGTGATTTCCATTGCCCGAGCCGTTCAGGCGACCCGGTCCCGGTCGGTCCGTCAACGGCGTTTGCGCGTGGGCCGATCGGCTGATCCGCTCCCGAATTCAAAACGTCGCCGAAAGGTCCGCCGTCGTTTGACGCGGATTCCAGGAGCGGGTTCTTCTCGATTTCCCGCTCCACGAACTGATGCAGTTCAGTATGCGCCAGTTGCAGCAAGCGAATCGACTCAATGAGTTGAGGCGATGCGACCATGGATTGCTTCTGGCGCTGAAGCAGGCTTGCCGAGGATTGCATGGTGAGCGATGATCCTGTCGAGGAGGCTCTTGGCCGCGCGTAATGGGATCGGTGAGACGTCTGCTAGGTCATGCGGCGGCCTTCAGCGTTTCGAGCACGTTTTGCGGGGATGAGACGCCGTAGGGATCGGCCTCGCAGTTGTCGGAGAAACCTTCCTCCTCGAACCACTGCTCCACCACGCCATTGTTGATCAGGGCGGCGTAGCGCCAGGAGCGCATCCCGAAGCCCAGATTGTCCTTGGCGACCAGCATGCCCATTTTGCGCGTGAACTCGCCTGAGCCATCGGGGATGAGCTCGACCTTCTGCAGGCCCAAGGACTTCCCCCATGCATTCATGACGAAGGCATCGTTCACGGAGACGCAGTAGATCGCGTCAATTCCCGCCTTCTCAAACTCATCATAGAGGTCTTCGAAATTGGGCAGTTGGTAGGTCGAGCAGGTCGGAGTGAAAGCGCCAGGCAGCGAGAACAGGATGACGCGCTTGCCAACAAAGTAGTCGTCGGATGTCTTTTCTTCCCAGCGATATGGATTTGGCCCCTGGACTGACTCATCGCGTACACGCGTGAGAAAGGTGACGAAGGGAACCTTCTTTTGAACGGTCATCAACTTGCTCCTCTAAAAAAATGGCGCATTGGATTTTGGCTGGGGCTGGCGCAGTACCGAGCTAAGGCTCGCATGCCGGGCATGAGATAAGGCCTTCGGCTCCCCACCTCCTTTTTCCATCCCGGGTGCATGGGAACGTCTCGGCTCCTCGTCTGCGTCACCCGCACGAAATCACTAGAGTGATCTGAGTGACTCCGCACCGCTTGGGGGGGCGCCACGCATTGGGGTGACGGGCTCGGACCAGCCGCGCGCGGAAGATCTGCCCAGCACGGACGTTTGGAGCGGACAAGGTCCCGATTTTGAACCGGAATGGACGCGGTCTTCTCAGGTGCTTGTCTGGAGCTTCGCCTGTCAGCCATGGTTTCGTTCGTAGCGTTCGGTGTGCTTCGTGATGGGTTCTAATTCGTGTGGCGCAAGCGCCATGCCATTTGACTTGAAAGCGGGGATCACACTTCTTTCGCAGCAATTTGCTTGAGCAGGAGGCCCTGCCTTCGCCAAGGCGCGTCTGCGCCGTAGTCGCTGCCTCACGGGCACCGAGCAAAGGTGCTGACCCCAACTGCATCGCCTGAGGTGTTCCGTTGGAGATCCAAGAGGTAATCGCCGGCTGTGTCATGGACGGACGGCGCGCTTCCGCTTCCAAATCGCACCTGAATGTCGCGCAATCAGCACTTCCGTGCCGACCAGATTACAGGCTGGCGCGTTCCTCGGCGCTGACGCCGCCGGTGGTCACGAGCAACGGACGAGGAGTCGCTACGGAGCCAAGCGTAGCCGGCTAAGATGGCGATCTCGTCAGGCTAAACTTCTCGGGCATCATTTCGACGCAAGCGTGCGCCGCGGCGATTCCGGCATCAACAATGCTTGCATCGATCACCCGTTATTCCGCAACCTTGCGGTCGCGGCCTGCGCCTCGGTTCATACTCGGCAAAGACGAAAGCCGTTTTGAACAGGTAATTTGATGACCCTCTTTTGTCCGAAGCTGGACAAGATGTCGGAAGCCCGACCAAACGTCCGAGAGGGTGGGGCGGTGCAACACAGACGATACGCCTCGGCACCCATCCTGCTTCGATGGTTCTGTCGCCGCGGACGGCGATGGCAGATCGCCAATTGGCCCGCAGAGCGGATCATGATGAAGCGCTTCGTGCGGCAGGCATGACAAGCGTGTCCGCCGGATAGAGCGGCGACGATCCCGTGCTCCAGAAAGCATTTCCTGACCAGGCGCAGGCTCAAAGGGAACCGGTAATAAAGCCACACCGCATGGGCAATGATCTCGGCGCGAAAGCGGTGGCGTTCGTAGCTGATCTATATGAACCGGCGTCGACCCCTACCCCTCAAGAAGATACTGTGACAACGCCGTTGCGGAATTTATGACTGCATCGGCGCGTCTCGCGTGACGTGCCCACCATCGTAATTCCTACTGCGGAGGACTCGGCTCGTCGCAGCTCCACGCCCACCAGAACCCGTCTGCTCGCGAGCATTCCCACCTCTTGCAGATACCCGGAATCATATCCAAGATCTCCAGCGCGCCTATTTCGGCATCCACCGACTGGCACGTCGCCGAGCTGGCATGGCGCGAGGACAGTCGGGAGCGATCCAACCGAAGCCAGGCCTTCCAGGTTCTGGGCAAGCCCTGGAACGGCCGACCTCGCGCTATCTCTGCGGCTAGTGGCAGGGCAACAAGCCTGCCGGACCTGGTCTGGGAGGGATGAAACTGGTCCGGCTGGTGTGGCGGCGTTCTCAAAATTGCGTATGCAGTTTTTGAGAATGCCGTCCAGCGCGATGCGTGGGGGGTCTAGCCGCCTCACTCTGGCGGAGCTCCGGCGGCGTTCCACCCCGAGGGATCTAATGCCGCAAACTGGGCCATTCAGAGCAAGACGAGACCAGTTGACGTGCGCGGAAGAAACGTCCTTGTCGTGGTAAGCGCCAGTCAATCGCGAGATAATGCCTCGATGGGCTTCAAACGCGCCGCTTTCTTCGCAGGAAAAAAGCCAAAGACCCCACCGACAACAACAGCCATGGCGCAACCGACGCTGACTGCGTGCAACGAGATCACCATTGGAATAGGTGTTCCAAAGGAGTCGGCGAGCGCGCCAAGGCCGAAGGCGAGGGCGACGCCCGCGCAACTCCCCATGGTAGTGATGGCAAGGGCCTCGATCAGAAACTGCAACATAATATCGCTCGCCCGGGCTCCGACAGCCATCCGCAAGCCGATCTCGTTGGTGCGTTCGGTGATCGACACCAGCATGATATTCATCACGCCGATACCTCCGACCAACAGCGTAACAGCTCCGATAGACACCAAGAGCATCGAGAGAGTTCGCGTCGTCTTCTCAATCGACCGTCGTATACGATCGCTATTGTATGTGAAGAAATCCCGTGTCCCGTGACGTTTCTCCAAGAACGCTATCACGGCTTTCTCGCCGACGTCCGTGCCAACGCTCTCGTTGATTCGGACCATTATCTCGGGCAGCCGTTGCGAGCCCGAGATGCGGGAAAATGTGCTCATGTGCGGAATCAACACCTGCGGGCGCTCGTCCTGCCCTAAGGATCCGCCCAGCTCTCCAATGGCGCCGACAATCACAAAGGGCACACCCTTCACGAACAGGATCTCACCAATCGGGCTTCTTGCATTTCCGAAGAACGTTCGTCGGATGTTGTTATCGATGATCGCTTCCTGCAGAGCGCGATTTTCACCGCCGGTGAATCGGTTGCCTTGCGTCAAAGGAAGTTGCGCGATGTCGAAGTAGGCGTTGCTCACTCCCTTGATTACTCCGTCGACGGTCCTGCTCTCGAACATGAGCTGCCCGGTATCCCAAGCCAGCGGACTGACACTGTCTATATAAGATTGCTCTGCCAGGGCGGCCGCATCGTGGGGAGTGAGCGTATCGACATTTCCGCGGTTGCGGTCATCCCAGCCGGCGCCAGGGAAGATGCTGATCGAGTTTGCGCCAAGGCTGTTGATCTGATCGACAACGACCGCCTGGCCACCCTCACCGAGACCAACGACGGCGATTACAGACATGATGCCCACGACGATTCCGAGCAGAGTAAGGGCGCTACGCAGCCGATGTGCAGCAATCGATCGGAATGCTATTCTGGCGGCTTCGGACGTTCTTCTGAGGAAGCTTGTCAGGAAACCGGCCTTTTCCGCGAAATCGACGAGACCGGGCAATAGAGGTGCTACGGTCGCGACGTTGCGTCGGTCGGAGACGATCTGTCCGTCGTTGATCTCGACGATCCGGTCGGCGTGTCGAGCTACACCCATGTCGTGTGTAACCATGACAATGGTGTGTCCTTCCACATGAAGGGTCTTCAGATGGTCCAGAACAATCGCCCCGCTCTTCGAATCGAGCGACCCTGTCGGCTCATCTGCAAGAACGATCTCTCCCCCATTCATCAACGCTCGGGCAATCGATACGCGCTGCTGCTGCCCACCCGACATTTCCATAGGGCGATGATGGAGCCGATCTTCCAGACCGAGTTGGGTTAGCAATCGCCGGGCTCGGGCTTGCCGCTTCGACTTCGAAACGCCGTTGTAGATCGCCGGCACCTCGACGTTCGATACTGCGCTCAGTGAGTTCAGTAGGTGATACCGCTGAAACACAAAGCCGAAATGCCTGCGCCTGAGTCCTGCGAGCGCGTCCTGACCAAGAGCCGACACATCCTGCCCGGCCAAAACGTAAGTGCCGGCCGTCGGCGCATCCAAGCACCCCAGGATGTTCATAAGCGTCGATTTGCCGGAACCGCTCGCCCCCACAAGCGCAACGAATTCGCCGCGCTTTATCTCGAGATTGATTCCCGTAAGCGCCTCGACGGTCTCTCCTCCTACGGTGAAAGAACGGCCGAGATCGCGGAGCTCTACCAGATGCATCATTCAGCTCGCGCTCTTTGGCGCGGATACATCGAGCAATACGGTCTCTCCTTGACCAAGGCCTTCAAGCACCTGAGCGTGAATCATGTCCGTATAGCCAGTCCGAACCGTTCGCTCTGTCACCTTGCCGTTTATACCCTTCACCTTGACTAAATATGATCCGTCCGCCTGCCGCAGCGAAAGCGCCGCCCATGGCACAAGTAGGACATCATCAGCACGCCCTATTGAAATCCGCACTTGGGCGGTCATCTTGGTTCGAAGTTTTTCTTCTGGATTCTTCACCCTGAGCACGCCGTGGTAATAGACCGAGCGATCCTGCGTTTTCTGCTCCTGCGTCCTCTCCTCGGCTATCGACGGAGGTGCATATTCAACCGCCTCAAGCGGAGCGTGGTAGCGAGTCTGTGGATCTCCGAGGATCGTGAACCAGGCGTCTTGACCAGGCCTTGTTCGCCAGACGTCGACTTCGGAAATCAGGATCTTTACCACCATCTCGTCAAGGGTCGCGATCACGGCGACCGTTGGCGAAGTCTGCACAGAATTGAGCGTCTGTCCAAGCTCGATCGGGACTGCTACGATCTTCCCCTTCATGGGTGCGGTTATCCGCGTGTATGCCAGCGTGGCTTGCGCTGTCTCAACGTCGACCTCGCTCTGCTTAATCTTGGCCTCCAGCGAGGCCAGTTCCCCCAATAGCGTCTGGTATTTTGCTTCAGCTTCTTCGAACGCCTTTTTAGGGGCTAATCTATTCTCAGTGAGGCCACGTTGTCTCCGGGCGTCGGGTTCCGCTAGACGTAGCGTTATTTGCTTCACATCCCGCTGGGCCTTCATGTCCTCAACCTTCGCCTTCGCGATTCTAAGGGCATTTTGCTGTGGAATAGAGTCGATCTCCGCCAGAAGGTCTCCGGGCATGACGGTCTGGCCGGCTCGAACACGGATCGACTTGATCTGGCCTGATACCTGGGCGCCAACGCGGACCATTGAGACTGGCTCTAGAGTGCCTTGGGCTAATACGACCTCTTCAACTGAACCTCGCGTGACAATCGCCGTCATTTCGTCGGTTTGCGAGCTCTCCGCAGAATGTGCCGAAAAAAAAGAAAGATACGCTGCAAATAAAACCATCGAGGCGATCGCCATTGGAGCATATGTTGACTTCTTTTCCATCTAGATTCCCTAATTCTCTCCGTTTACGCTTGATAACGGTAAGTAACATTCAAACACTTTCTAACCCAAGGATGGAATATTAAGCGCCAATTTGACTTATGGAACTCATTTATCTATAGCAAAAATGTTATGTGAGTGAGTTCAATTTCTTGACCGAGCGATACGTGAGTTTACGAAGTGCGCTTGGTAACAATACGGAATACGAAGAAACATGGAGCATAAGATACTTGATAAAAATCAAAAGTAGAAATTGTTCAACATGTCAACACGTAAATGACGTTTACATATGATTTGCCCAAGAGTTTGTGTAGCACTCCGTCTATATGTTGGCGAAAAGACGCATCGACTTCAGAAAATTCGTCTTCCCAAGCGCACCTCAAAGGTTTCAATGTTTGTTGCCACCACGAGCCCACTACGAACCCTTCACTGATTGCCCTGCAATGCGCATGCCAACTTTATGGCTGAAACGCGACAACATATGGGATTCTTCGGCGCATTTGGTGCAGGTTGCTGGACTCGCCGACGTGGGAATAAGTTCATAGAGATCGCAATCGACGCCGTGATTTGCCGCGTGCTCTGCGCTTTCCGCTCGCTGATTTCACCCGAGCTTCGATTGGCAAATTCTCCCACAGGCCGACAGGGTTGTGCTTGTGGCCCGGCCGAAGGCGAAGGACTTGTGTATCCATGTTGCGGGCGTCGAACCGCGCGGGCTCAATAGCAGCCTGGAGGGATACACAGGTACGCGTGGACCGAGGTCCCTGCTGCAGGTCTCTCGACGAAAGTCATCTCAGATGCTCCGGTTACCGACCCGTAGCGGTCTCGATCAGCGCCATCCGACACTTCTGTCGCTTTTGTCGGGTCCGCTACACAGGCTTGTTCAGGCAATCGCTTGTCTGCCCTCAGCCTAAACCGTTGAAAAGCAAACACTAAGTTTTTCCTTGGTCCAATCAACCAAATTGGCACGAGTCTTGAGACCCTAAGTGCGAGGCGGCGAGAGCTGCCCGACCGGCATTCATGTCGCGGGCAGCCGCGATGGATGGAACGAAGGAAGGAAAGCTACATGTCAGGTTTGCGTCAGATCGCCTTTTACGGCAAGGGCGGCATCGGCAAGTCCACCACCTCCCAAAACACGCTCGCCGCCCTTGTCGACCTCGGGCAGAGAATCCTCATCGTCGGCTGCGACCCCAAAGCCGACTCCACCCGACTGATCCTGAACGCGAAGGCGCAGGATACGGTCCTGCACCTCGCGGCAGAGGAAGGTTCGGTGGAAGACCTCGAACTCGAGGACGTGCTCAAGATCGGCTACAAAGGCATCAAGTGCGTGGAGTCGGGCGGCCCCGAGCCAGGTGTCGGCTGCGCTGGGCGCGGTGTGATCACCTCGATCAACTTCCTCGAGGAGAACGGCGCCTACGACGATGTCGACTATGTCTCCTACGACGTGCTCGGCGATGTGGTGTGTGGCGGTTTCGCGATGCCGATCCGCGAGAACAAGGCCCAGGAAATCTACATCGTCATGTCCGGCGAGATGATGGCGCTCTATGCCGCCAACAACATCGCCAAGGGCATCCTGAAATATGCCCATTCGGGCGGTGTGCGGCTCGGCGGCCTGATCTGCAACGAGCGCCAAACCGACCGCGAGCTCGACCTCGCCGAAGCGCTGGCTGCCAAGCTCAATTCCAAGCTCATCCACTTCGTGCCTCGCGACAACATCGTCCAGCACGCCGAGCTCAGGAAGATGTCGGTGATCCAGTATGCGCCGGACTCCAAGCAGGCGGGGGAATACCGCGCGCTGGCCGAGAAGATCCATGGAAATTCGGGGCAGGGCACCGTCCCGACCCCGATCACCATGGAGGAGCTCGAGGACATGCTGCTCGACTTCGGCATCATGAAGACCGACGAGCAGATGCTTGCCGAGCTTCAGTCCAAGGAAGCCGCAAAGGCGGTCGCCCAGTAACCCTCCCTGCCGCCACAAGGCGCGGCCTTGAGCTGACTCGCGTTTCAAAGAACGGCGCCACTCGTCAGTGAGGCGTCACCCAAACCTTTAAAGGGGTCCCATGAGCCTGGAATACGAGAATGACGGCACTCTCCATGCGAAGCTTATCGAGGAGGTGCTGTCGCAATATCCCGACAAGGCGGCGAAGCGCCGCAAAAGGCACCTCAGCGTCGCAAAGAGCGGGGACGAGGCTGGCGAGGAAGGCGAGGTCGTCTCCGAATGCGACGTCAAATCGAACATCAAGTCCATTCCCGGCGTGATGACGATTCGCGGCTGCGCCTATGCCGGCTCTAAAGGCGTGGTGTGGGGTCCAGTCAAGGATATGGTCCATATCTCGCACGGCCCGGTCGGCTGCGGACAGTATTCCTGGTCGCAGCGCCGCAACTACTATGTCGGCACGACCGGCATCGACACGTTCGGGACGATGCAGTTCACCTCCGACTTCCAGGAGAAGGACATCGTCTTCGGCGGCGACAAAAAGCTGGAACAGATCATCGACGAGATTGAGGGACTGTTTCCGCTCAACAACGGCATGACCGTGCAATCCGAATGCCCGATCGGCCTGATTGGCGACGACACCGAAGCGGTCTCCCGTAAAAAGGCCGAGGAGCACGGAAAGACGATCGTGCCGGTGCGCTGCGAGGGTTTCCGTGGCGTCTCGCAATCGCTGGGCCACCACATCGCCAACGATGCGATCCGCGACTGGGTTTTCGAGAAGAAGGACGTGGAGTTCGAGGCCGGCCCGTACGACGTCAACGTGATCGGCGACTACAATATCGGCGGCGACGCCTGGGCCTCGCGCATCCTGCTCGAGGAGATAGGGCTGCGCGTGGTCGGCAACTGGTCGGGCGACGCGACACTCGCCGAGATAGAGCGCGCGCCGAAGGCCAAGCTCAATCTCATCCATTGCTACAGGTCGATGAACTACATCTGCCGGCACATGGAGGAAAAGTATGGCGTCGCCTGGATGGAGTACAATTTCTTCGGCCCCTCTCAGATCGAATCCTCTCTGCGCAAGATAGCCAAGCATTTTGGGCCTGAAATCGAGGAGAAAACCGAGAAGGTCATCGCCAAGTACAGACCGCTTGTTGATGCGGTCATTGCCAAGTACCGGCCGCGCCTCGAAGGCAATACCGTCATGCTCTATGTCGGCGGCCTGCGACCCCGTCACGTCATCACGGCCTACGAAGATCTCGGCATGGTGATCGTCGGCACCGGCTATGAGTTCGCCCACAATGACGACTATCAGCGCACCGGACACTACGTAAGGAACGGCACGCTGATCTATGACGACGTGACCGGTTACGAGTTGGAGAAGTTCATCGAGGGGATTCGCCCTAATCTGGTCGGCTCGGGCATCAAGGAAAAGTACCCGGTGCAGAAGATGGGCATACCGTTCCGGCAAATGCACTCCTGGGATTATTCCGGACCGTACCACGGCTATGACGGCTTTGCCATTTTCGCCCGCGACGTGGATCTTGCCATCAACAATCCGGTCTGGGACCTATTCGAGGCCCCCTGGAAAAAGAGCCCGAGCCGTGGGCAAGCGTTGGCTGCCGAGTAAACGCCTGACCTTAGCCTAGTCTCCCCAGGGAGACGACGAACGCCCGCGGCCGCGTGATCCGCGGGACACCTGAAACGTCTCGACGTCCCTGAGCTGCCTTATGGCGCGGCCAGATGAAAGAGGTAACCACCCATGCCGCAGTCGGCTGAAAAAATTCTCGACCACGCTCCCCTGTTCCGCGAGCCGGAATACAGGCAGATGCTGGCGGAGAAGAAGCTGAATTTCGAATGTCCGCACCCGGATCAGATCGTTACCGATCAACGCGAATTCACCAAGACGTGGGAATACCGCGAATTGAACCTCGCCCGCCAAGCGCTTGTGGTGAACCCCGCCAAGGCCTGCCAGCCGCTCGGTGCGGTGTTCGCGGCCGCGGGCTTCGAGCGAACCATGTCCTTCGTACATGGCAGCCAGGGCTGCGTGGCCTATTACCGCTCGCACCTGTCGCGCCATTTCAAGGAGCCTGCTTCGGCGGTTTCTTCCTCGATGACCGAGGATGCGGCAGTATTTGGCGGCCTGAAGAACATGGTCGACGGGCTTGCCAACACCTACCAGCTCTACGATCCGAAGATGATCGCTGTCTCGACCACCTGTATGGCGGAGGTCATTGGCGACGACCTGCACAGCTTCATCGAGAACGCCAAGGACGAAAACTCAGTCCCGCGCGACTTCGACGTGCCCTTTGCCCACACGCCGGCCTTCGTCGGCAGCCATGTCGACGGCTATGACGGCATGGTCAAAGGCATTTTGGAGCACTTCTGGAAAGGCCAGGAGCGCACGGAAGCCAAGGGAACCATCAACATCATTCCGGGTTTCGACGGCTTCTGCGTCGGCAACAACCGGGAACTCAAGCGCCTACTCGACCTGATGGGCGTGTCCTACACCTTCATCCAGGACGCCTCTGACCAGTTCGACACGCCGTCGGACGGCGAATACCGCATGTATGACGGCGGCACGAAGATCGAAGACGTCAAGAAGGCGCTCAACGCCGAGGCGACACTGTCGCTGCAGTATTACAACACCCGAAAAACGCTGGACTACTGCAAAGAAGTCGGACACGCGACAGCCTCGTTCCATTACCCGCTTGGCGTCAAGGCGACGGACGAATTCCTGATGAAGGTCTCGGCGCTTTCCGGCAAGGAAATCCCCGAGGCAATCCGCCTGGAGCGCGGCCGACTGGTTGATGCCATGGCCGACAGCCAGTCCTGGCTGCACGGCAAGAAATACGCCATCTACGGCGATCCGGACTTTGTCTACGCCATGGCCCGGTTCGTCATGGAGACCGGCGGCGAGCCAACCCATTGCCTCGCCACCAACGGCACCCCGGCATGGGAAGCCGAGTTGAAGGAACTGCTTGCATCCTCGCCCTTCGGCAAGGACGCTCAAGTCTGGGCGGGCAAGGACCTGTGGGCAATGCGTTCGCTGCTCTTCACCGAGCCGGTGGACCTGCTGATCGGCAATTCCTATGGCAAGTATCTGGAGCGCGACACCGGCACGCCGCTGATCCGGCTGATGTTTCCGATCTTCGACCGGCACCATCACCATCGCTTTGCGCTCATGGGCTACCAAGGCGGATTGCGCGTCCTGACGACGATCCTCGACAAGATCTTCGACAAGCTCGATCGCGAGACGAGCGTGACGGGGGTGACGGACTATTCTTATGACCTGACCCGCTAAGAGCGGCGGCCGGCTTTTTGCCGAGGCCGTCCATTGCCCAATGGACTTTGGAGACCGACGCAATGTCCTCGCTCAGTGCGAAAATCCAGGATGTCTTCAACGAGCCCGCCTGCGATAAGAACCGCGGCAAGGATGCCAGGGCGCGTAAAGAGGGCTGCTCAAAGCCGCTGACGCCGGGAGCGGCAGCCGGCGGCTGTGCCTTCGATGGCGCCAAGATCGTGCTGCAGCCGATCACCGACGTCGCGCACCTGATCCATGCGCCGCTCGCCTGCGAGGGCAATTCCTGGGACAACCGCGGTGCGGCTTCGTCCGGGCCAACGCTGTGGCGCACGAGCTTCACAACCGACCTCACCGAACTCGACGTGGTGATGGGGCAGGGCGAGCGGAAGCTTTTCAAAGCGATCCGCGAGATCAAGGAAGCTTACGCGCCGCCAGCAATCTTCGTCTATTCGACCTGCGTGACGGCGCTGATCGGCGACGACATCGAGGCCGTCTGCAAGCGCGCGGCGGAAAAATTCGGCTTGGCCGTTGTGCCGGTCAATGCGCCCGGGTTGGTCGGCTCCAAGAACCTCGGCAACAAGCTCGCCGCCGAGGCGTTGCTCGATCATGTCATCGGCACGGTGGAGCCCGACGATGCCGGCCCTTACGACATCAATATCCTTGGCGAATTCAACCTCTCGGGCGAATTCTGGCTGGTGAAACCGCTGCTGGATCGGCTCGGGATCCGGGTGCGCGCCTGCATTCCGGGTGACGCGCGGTACTTCGACATTGCCTGCGCGCACCGCGCCCGGGCGACTATGATCGTGTGCTCGACCGCGCTCATCAATCTCGCCCGCAAGATGGAGCAGCGCTGGGACATCCCGTTTTTCGAGGGCTCCTTCTACGGCATCACCGACACCTCGGAAGCGCTCCGACAAATCTCTCAGCTGCTCGTGAACAAGGGTGCCGATCCGGAGATCCTCGGCCGCACCGAGGCATTGATTGCAGAGGAGGAGGCGATCGCTTGGAAGAAGCTCGCGGCCTACCGGCCTAGGCTCGAAGGCAAGCGCGTGCTGCTCAACACCGGCGGTGTGAAGTCCTGGTCGGTCGTCCATGCGCTGATGGAGATCGGCATCGAGATCGTCGGCACCTCGGTCAAGAAGTCCACTGTCGAAGACAAGGAGCGCATCAAGCAGATCCTGAAGGACGACAACCACATGTTCGAGCAGATGGCACCGCGCGAGCTTTACGCCATGCTCTCGGAACACAAGGCTGACATCATGCTGTCGGGCGGGCGCACGCAATTCATCGCGCTGAAAGCCAAGACACCCTGGCTCGATATCAACCAGGAGCGCCAACACCCTTATGCCGGCTATGACGGTATGGTGGAACTCGTGCGCCAGATCGACCTCGCCATTCATAACCCGATCTGGTGCCAGGTGCGGCAGCCGCCACCGTGGGATTGCCAGCCTGCTGTGGAGCATGAACCGCCGAGCACGAAGAGCGAGACCGCGACTGTCCGGGCTCTCAAGAAATTCGCCGGCACGACGGCCGACGATTTCGGCGAGTGTTGAGGAAAGCCGATGGTCGGCATCCTTCCCCAGACCAAATCCGCCGCGGTCAATCCGCTGAAGTCGTCGCAGCCGCTGGGTGCCGCCTTCGCCTTTCTTGGGATCGATGGTGCGATGCCGTTATTCCACGGCAGCCAAGGCTGCACCAGCTTCGCGCTCGTGCTCTTCGTGCGGCATTTCAAGGAAGCCATCCCCCTGCAGACCACCGCGATGGACGAAGTGGCGACGATCCTCGGCGGGGCAGAGCATCTGGAAGAGGCGATCCTCAACCTCAAGGCCCGCACAAAGCCAAAGCTGATCGGGGTCTGCACGACGGCGCTGGTGGAAACCCGGGGCGAAGACTGCGCAGGAGATATCGCCAATATCAGGCTGAGGCGCACGGAAGAACTCGCGGGTACGGAGGTGGTGCTAGCCAACACACCGGACTTCGACGGTGCGATCGAAGATGGCTGGGCTAAGGCTGTGACCGCGATGATCGAAAGGATTACGCGGCCTGGCAAGCAGGCGCGGCAGTCGAAGAAGATCGTGATCCTGCCCGGCTGGAACCTCACTGTGGCTGATATCGAGCATTTGCGTGAGATGGTTGAAAGCTTTGGACTGAAGCCCGTGATTCTGCCTGATATCTCCGGCTCGCTCGACGGTACGGTTCGTGACCGTTGGGTCACGACCACCTATGGCGGCACCAGCGTCGAGGATATCCGGGCGCTTGGCACGGCCGAGCAGTGCATCGCTATCGGTGAGCATATGCGCCGCCCGGCCGAGCTGCTGTGGAGGTTGACCGGCGTGCCTTACGTGCTGTTCCAGTCGCTGACTGGACTGCAGGAGGGTGACCGCTTCGTCTCGCTGCTGTCCGCGATTTCGGGCGCCGCGGTGCCGGCCCGGGTGCGCCGTCGCCGGGCGCAATTGCAGGATGCGTTGCTCGACGGACATTTCCATTTCGGAGGCAAGAAAATTGCGATCGCTGCTGAACCGGACCAACTCTACCAACTCGCGACCTTCTTCATCGGCATGGGCTCCGAAATCGCGGCGGCAGTCACCACGACCGATATGTCGAAAATTCTGGAAAAAGTACCGGCGGAGTCGGTTCAGATCGGCGATCTCGGCGATTTGGAAGCTCTTGCCGACTGCGCTGATCTTCTGGTCACTCATTCCCATGGACGCCAGGCGTCGCAACGCCTTGGCATCCCGCTCATGCGCGTCGGCTTCCCGATCTTCGACCGGCTCGGCAGCCAGCACAAGCTCTCGATCCTCTATCGAGGTACCCGCGACCTGGTTTTCGAGGTTGCCAATATTTTCCAGTCTAACCGGCAGGCGCCGACACCTGAAGAACTTGATCCCCTCCGCAAGCGAGAAACGCCAGATGGGCCCCGTCCGCCGCCTCTCACTCGTCACTGACGAGGTTCACGGTCTGATGTTTGAACGACAAGCTGGTGCATTGCGCGTGGCGATCGCTACGCAAGACATGAAGGACCTTAATGCCCATTTCGGGTCGGCCAAGCGCTTTGCCATCTACGACGTGACGCGCGAGGAGTGGGATCTCGTGGAAGTCGTGGCCTTCGATGACGTTTCCGATGAGAGCGGGGAGCATCGGACTGAGGGCGATGACCGCATCACGCCGAAGGTGAAGGCGCTGAAGGGCTGTCATCTCCTGTTTTGTCTGGCGATCGGCGGACCTTCGGCAGCCAAGGTTGTTTCGGCAAAAATCCATCCAATCAAGGTCCCGCAGCCCCAAAGCATCCAAGAGGTGCTGTTGCGCACGCAGATGATGCTCAGGACGTGTCCTCCGCCCTGGCTGCGCAAGGTGCTGGCGGAAGCAGGCGTCGCCGACAAGAAGCCGTCCTTCGAGGACGAGGACTGAAACGAGGAGAAGGCGAAATGTTTGACGCCGCTGTTAGCCCTGCCGTCGCCGAGGACGAGGCGGCCCTTGCCACCCCCTTCGTCAAATGCCTCCTGCGGCTGGTACGTGCTCAGGATTCCCATGGATCATGGGAAGGCAAACCGGATGCCGAGCTTCTGGGCGACTTCATCATCACCAGGGAGCAGCGCCGTGCGATTCCTATCATCGGCGATCCCGATCCGGACGTGCTGTGGAGACTCGATAAGTTCTACGCCGCTGTCGGGCTTGCGATCGAGGAGCGCTGCGGCCTGATGGCATCGCCGATGATGGAGATGAGCCATGAGGGCTTCGGGCGCGTGCTTTTCACAACTGGGCGGTTGGTCGTTCTGTCGAAGACCCTGCGAGACGTCCATCGGTTCGGCTTCGAGACGTTCTGGAAGCTCGCGGCGGCCGGCACGAAACTGGTCGGCGATGGCATCGCAGCCATCGAAACCTATCCCGACGTGGCGCGGGCGTGATGAAACGGATTTTCGAGCAAAGGGGTCATGTCAGGTCTTGAGCAGCAGCAATGGCCAGCCCACGCAGCCGACGCGGTCCAGGCCGATGCGGTTCTTGGGGTAGCGCTGATGAAGCCACTCGTCCTGATCTGTTCGCAAGATGCGGAGTTCTATCTGTTCCTCAGCCACATTCTGGAGGTGGACGGCTTCTCCAGTGAACCGGCAGGTGGCGCGAAGGAAGCACTTGCAATGGCCGACGAACGGGAATTCCAGGCCGTGGTGCTGGACTGCGGGCCGGCGAGCATAACCGGGTCCGCAATCTGCGCCCGGCTCAAGCGGGAGCCTCGGACCGGCCGCCTGCCCATTATTGCCCTGATCGCGCCCGGCGCCGAGAACCAGCACCTCGATCTCCTAAAGGCAGGCATTGACGAAAGCTTCGTGCGGCCGATCGCCCCGGCCAAGCTGCTCGACTGTCTACGGGCGAGGCTGGCGCTGACGAAGCGGGGTCCGAACGGGGTTGAAAACGGTGGCTGGCTCTCCTGTGGGGACCTTGAAATGAGGCTCGACGCCCACCGGGTTCGTGGCAATGGCCACGACATCCATCTCGGACCGATCGAGTTCAACATGCTGCGGCATTTTCTTGAGGCTCCCGGCAAGGTCTTCAGCCGGGATGAGCTGATCGCCGCGGCCTGGCCGAACAATATCCATATCGGACCACGCACTGTCGACGTCCATATCAGCCGGATCAGAAAGGCGCTGAAGGCGGCCTCGCCCTCCAGCGTCATTCGTACGATCAGGTCGGCCGGCTACTCGCTCGAGTGGCCGGACGGCTGAATAGATAAGCAATGTGGTGCCACTCCCCATTTCCGCCGTGCCGAGGGCAAGTCTTGCGGCTTCGAAACGCGCCGGCAGGGACGACATATCCAGAAAGAAGCAGTCAAATGGCTTTCAGAAGCATACTCTGTGTGACGGGGTCTGATCACTCCGATCAGGATGTCAGAACAGCTGCCAGCTTGTGTGCCGAAGTCGGCGCGTATCTTTCCGTATTGGTAATTTCGCCTCCCCCGCTCGTTATGCCGTCTCCGCTGCTCGGCGATGGCATCCCCGAGTGGCCTCGACAACGCGCACAGGCCATCGCCAGACTGGACAAACGGTTTAGGCAGATCGAGAGATTTTCACAGGACATGGCCAGACTGGAAAAAACATCCAGGGAAATTCAGACACTGCTGAGAGCCACGTGGCTTTGCTATGACGTCGATACCAACTACTGCGATGAGGCCACCATCGGTGAGGTGGTGCGAAGACGGGCTCTCTGCGCCGACCTGACAATCGTCGGCCCCTCGCTTCTCAACGACGATAGGCTCGGACCTTTTGCTATCAACGGCAGCCTGTTCGATACAGGAAAGCCGGTGCTTGTCGTCCCAAAGGGCGCCGAGGCGACGCTCTCACCGCGGCGCGTGCTGGTCGGCTGGGATTCGCGAGTCGAGGCGTCCCGCGCGGTTCGCGAAGCGCTGGATCTCCTATGTGGTGCTGAGGACGTTCGTGTCACGCTGGTCGATCCGGAGGCGACGTGCAACGGAAACTGCGCCGAGCCTGGAGCCGACATCGCTGCCTATCTTACTCGGCACGGTGCTCGGGTGTCGGTCGACCTGCTGCCGAGCGCCGGCAAACCGGCGGCAACGGTGCTCGCGCAGCACGCAATTGACACGTCTGCCGACATGATCGTCATGGGCGCTTATGGCAATCGCCGATTGCGTGAACGGCTCTTCGGCGGCGTGACGAGATGGATAGTTGGGAAGCCGTCACTGCCGCTGTTTTTGGCTCGCTGACTGGTTCCGCAGTGGCGCCGATGCTGTTCGACGCTCTACTTGCTGGGTCTATCTATCGCGATGCCAATTCGCAGAAAGGTCGCGGCAAATGCGCAAATTTCGCGAAGCTCCTCGGAGCCCATCAGCGACATGCCGTCGCCGAGAACTTGCCGAACGTCTCTAGCGCGGTCTCGGGGGTTCTGTTCACCCGAGATGATCCGTAACGCGGAGACCAACGGCCGCGCAGAGGTGCAGGCGCTCCTCAATGCTGTCAAAACCACGGCTTCGCAGGTCGGCGTCAGGCCGAGAAAGAGAGTCGTTTCAGAGCGGCAGGCCGAGTTCGGACCCGAAGCGGCATCACATGGACGCTATTACGATCTCCCTCACTCCTGGCTGGGAGCTGAACAACGAAATGGCCGTGCCGTGGCCGAGGCCATCAACTTCGAGTCGGAACGGTCGTGCTCTTGGGCGTAGTGGGCGTGAATCGACGGTAAAGATCACGGAATGGTAGCCGGGCTGGCGGCGAGGACGGCCGCATCTTCGGCGTTTTCAGTCGGTCCGGCCCGAGCCGCGTGGCGCGACCGCACGGTCTTTTGGCTGGTCAATTCCGACAACGCTCACATTCGCACCAGGCGGTCCCTGTAGCGGCTGTGCACAGGGACACAGAACGACAAAAGGAGGAATCCGGGAGAGGTTACCGTGCCGGCACATGCCGGCACTCATGCTGGCCCTCTTCGCCACGATTATCATCGTCAATCCGACGATGGCGGCATTCGCGACCCGCAGCCGGACATGACCGGCTTCGTCGTGAAGAACTCCTGCGTCGCTAGCCAGGAATTCAATCGCAAAGCGGAAGAAGGCAGGGCAGAGGCGATGCCCGGATGGAGCGGCCCCTGCAATCGCACATGGCGTTCCGCTACCGCCTGAGCGACCGAAACGGCAAGCTCAAGCAAGGCATGAGGAGGGATGATGACGAGCCTGGCGGTAGCCAACGCAGTCATGATGTCCATCTGCTCGTCCCTTAGCCCGAATATATGTCGAGTCGTCCGTGGCCACGCTCTGGCGACGCGAAGCGTGTCCAAGACCTGACAGTGGCAGAAAACATGTCGCGTCCAATACAACCGGCCACTTGGGCACCCGGAGGTTTTTTAAGGTGTAATCATGCGTTTAGAGCGCGCTAGCGCGTTGGCACGGCCTTTGCGATTTGAGATTCAGCAACACTGAGTGAAGGCTGACTGCAGGCAGATGCGCAAGACGACCGATGCTCTCCCTTCCTCGAACCCTCGTGTCCCGTCTGAAAGGGGGAACAAGCTCACGCATAAGGTCACGCAACCTTTGGCAACAGCTTTGGAGAGCAACATGGTATTGCAGATGGGGTCACCGGCTCCTTCGATCAAAGTGGAGGACTGGCTGCGTGGCGAGCCTCTCGCGAACTTCCAGCCCGGCAAAGTCTATATCGTCGAATTTTGGGCAACCTGGTGCGGACGATATGTGGCGGAGATGCTCCATCTGGTGCATCTGCAGGAGACATACAAGGACAGCGTACTTGAGATCGTCGGAGTGGCCGCTGATGAAGACGCTCCAACGGCCCTTCAGGCCCGAACCAAGCTGGACGCATGGCTGACCGAAAAGTGCCCGGATCTGAACTATCGGATCGCGTTCGACTTCACAGGCGAAATGAAGAAGCTTTGGAGGGAGCCCAGCTTTTCTGTCGGGATTCCGACCTCGTTCGTGGTCGACCGAGACGGCTGCATCGCCTTTATCGGTCATCCGAGCCAACTCGATGAGGTTTTGCCGAAAGTGCTCAACGGCAGCTGGCGTACCAGCAACAAAGCGAAAGCCGCCGATCAGCAGCGGATCGCCACAAGCGGACCCCTGGCGCGCGAACAAGCGTTGAAGAAGCCGATCGATGACAGGTTCTGGGCGGCGGTAGAGCAAGAGGATTGGAAGAGAGCGCTCACGGCGATCGAAGAGGGCATCGCCTTTATGCCGGACGACCTCAATTTCCGCCTGGCTCATGCACATCTGTTGCTTCACAAAATACAAGACATGTGGACCGGATTGCCCGTGATGCGCCAATTGGTTCGCGACGCGATCGACAAAAATTCCGAGGATTGGATGGTTTCGGCGCTAGACCAACTTTTCCATCCGGCCAATGACCATTCGCGCCTTCCCCCTGCTGAGCGCTTCGCCATGGGCAAGGAACTGTCCGAACACATCCTGGCGCTGAATCCCCCGCAAGGCGACAGCCCTAAGTTCCGGTCGTATCCCGCGGTCGCCCGATACTATCACGAGAACGGCAACGATGATCGCGCGATCGAGTTGGTCGAACTGGCACTGACGTCGCTCGACAGTCCGGAGCCTGAACTGAAAGAGCAGCATCTGCCGGATTTGCTGCAGGCCCTCGCCAACTACAGGGGTGGAAACGTCTGCTACGGCGCTCTCTGTGCGGCTCCCCAGAACAATTTTCGCGAGGTGCCAAAGCGTGTCCGGACGAGGAAAAAGATAAAGCCGAGGAGAAAACAAAAAAAGGGGTGATGGTCGGAATGTCTACTGGCCAATTCTTCCATTTTTCAGGCGTGGCCGCTGCAAGCAGGGTCCATGCAGAACAAGGTGGATCTTTTGCAGCGGGTTCGAGACTCGAATCTTGCGATAACCTGCAGCCGCATCGCGGCAGGAGTGATGTTCGACGCGAATTCGCACCGCAGTGGAAGACGTCGCAGTCTAGGACGTCTTCAAGGTCGGCCACGGGGACATCAATCGCGTGGAATCGGCTGCCCCGAGCCGGGCGTCGGCTGCGCAAATGCGCCCGAAGTAGACGCCCACGAAAACAGAAATCGTCCATCGAGGTAGAGCACTGATGAGGAGAAGGCGAAGTGTCTGATGCCGCGGCTAGCCCTGCTGTCGCCGAGGACGAGGCGGCCCTTGCCACACCGTTCGTCAAATGCCTCGTGCGGCTGATCCGTGCTCAGGATTCCTACGGCTCATGGGAAGGCGGATCGGACACCGAACTGCTGGCCGACTTTGTCATCACGAAGGAACAGCGCCGTGCGATCCCGATCATCGGCGATCCCGATCCGGACATGCTGTGGAGGCTCGACATGTTCTACACCGCCGTCGGGCTCGCGATCGAGGAGCGCTCCGGCCTGAGAACATCGCCAATGATGGAGAGGAAATCAACGAGGACTTGGGGCGCGTGCTTTCCACGGCCGGGCAGTTGGTCGCTTTGTCGAGACATCCACCGGTTCGGCTTCGAGACGCTTCGGAAACTCGCTGAGGCCGGCACGAAACTGGTCGACGATGCGACCGCAGCCATTGAAGCCTATCCCGACGTGGCGCCGGCGTGATGAAACCGATTTCGAGGAAGGATCTATGTCAAAGCTAGATGAGATGGGGAAGAAAGTCCGAAAGCTTCAGCTGCGCGCGGCAGTTGCCAAGATGAAATTGCGCGACCTTGCAGAGGATCTCCCGGGAAAATGGACGGAGATAGAGGACGTTGCCGAGGAAACGTCCGCCGTTTTTGCCGAGTTGGATGGGGCCAAGAGAGAGCTCGCTGCAATGAAGAAATTACGATGAGGAGCACATTCACCACCCGCGACGGCTCCGGATGGATGCCGGAGTATCTCACCACTATAGACGGCGCGACCTGCATCGGCTGCGGCCGCTGTTTCAAGGTCTGCTCGCGCGAGGTCATGCATCTTTACGGCGTCGATGACGCGGGTGAAATCCTCGGCGCCTGCGACGATGAGGATGACGATTTCGATGGCGAGCTCAATCGCATGATCATGGTCGTCGATCATGCAGGCCGCTGCATTGGCTGTGGAGCCTGCGCCCGCGTCTGCCCGAAGAACTGCCAGACCCATGTTGCGGCCGACCAGGTCGCAGCATGATCTGAGGAGACAAAACCAGGAGAACGGCGTTGCCCTTTAGAATCTTTTGTCGCGTCCTGGGGCTGGTGCTGTGCAGCACCGCACTGACTGTCTACTTCGCTTCTCATTCCATCGGCACAGTAGTCGTCACCACGCTGGCTTGTTCGCTGCTCCTTCAGCTGGCGTATTTCGCAAGCGTGCTCTTTCTGAGCTGGCGGTCTGGCTGCGTTGGCCGAGCTGGCCAAAGGGCTGAGCATTTCGGCAGTTGCAAGGAAGTTGGATCCGAGCCGCCAGACCTTAATGAGGTGACGAATGAATCCGCAGATTTGCTCCAGCGCAATCAAATGCTGGCCATCTCGCTGCTACTCCCTTGAGGGGCCATGACAAGGTCAGTGCCCAGGTTAACGCCACTTCGATGAACCACGGACATTGGGCTGATCGTTCAAGAACAGGTGTGCTTGGCTTTGGCGGAGGTGACCGCATCCCGGGACGTCTAATGGCGCGAGATGCAGCTCTTGGGTTCCGCAGCCATAATAGCCGTCGCAGCAGGCCGGCATGCGGGCTGCTTCGTCTCGATGACAACCGTCGGCGCTGGAAATAATGATGGGGTCCTGCTGCAACATCCGACAACACAGCTGGCTTCAAATCAAAAAAGCCATGCAATGACCGGTGCGTAGCTGGTCAGCTTCGATCATCTGTTGCTGGAGAAAACATGCTGGAAAAGTTCGAACGCTATCCGCTCACCTTTGGACCCACGCCCATCGAGAAGCTCGACCGCCTCGGCAAGCATCTGGGGGGCAAGGTGGAAATCTACGCCAAACGCGAGGACTGCAACTCCGGTCTCGCGTTCGGCGGAAACAAGCTGCGCAAGCTCGAATACATCATCCCGGACGCGATCGCGTCAGATACCGATACGCTCGTCACCGTCGGCGGCGTCCAGTCCAATCATACGCGAATGGTCGCCGCAGTCGCCGCCAAGATCGGCATGAAATGTCTCCTGGTTCAGGAGAGCTGGGCTCCCCATGAAGATGCCGTCTACGACCGGGTTGGCAATATTCTCTTGAGCCGCATCATGGGAGCAGAGGTGCATCAGGTCGACGATGGCTTTGACATCGGCATCCGCCGCAGTTGGGAAAAGGCGCTTTATGAGGTCAAGGCAAGGGGCGGCAGACCTTATGCGATACCAGCCGGAGCGTCTGTTCACCCGAACGGCGGCCTCGGTTATGTGGGGTTCGCGGAGGAAGTGCGCACCCAGGAAAAACAGCTTGGGTTTGCCTTCGACTATTTCGTCGTTTGCACGGTCACCGGGTCAACGCATGCCGGCACGCTCGTCGGATTCGCCAAGGACGGTCGACAGCGCAACGTGATCGGTATCGATGCCTCCGCCACCCCCGCAAAGACCAAGGCGCAGGTGCTAAAGATTGCCCAGCATACAGCGGAGCTCGTCGATCTCGAAACGGAACTTGTCGAGGACGTGGTGTTGCTCGAGGACTACGCGTATCCGCGTTATGGCATCCCGTCGGAGGAAACGAAGGAGGCCATCCGCATGTGTGCGCGGCTCGAGGGTATGATTACCGATCCCGTCTACGAGGGCAAATCGATGCAAGGGATGATCGACCTCGTCCAGAAGGGCTTCTTTCCGGAGGGATCGAGAGTCCTCTACGCGCATCTCGGCGGCGCGCCGGCGATCAACGGTTACAGCTACACCTTCCGCAATGGCTGACGCTCGACAGATTGAGATTGCGCTGTCCTGCCGTGCCGGCGACGCGCTCAAAGTTCGTTTGAGAGTCCGCTCGGCAAAAAGAGGAAGCTGGCTGTTGACTGCTGCCAAGGCGAAGATGGGCCGAGTTCATTCGCAACGTCCTAACGGGCGGTGTCAAGAAGCCGAACGACACCATTCTGGACGTTATGCAGGACCAGAGAGAAGTGGGAGTCATAACAGATGATTTTACCGGAACTGCGCTCTGCCATCCCAGCCGGCAGAGTTTTGGAGATAACGACGACCACAGGATGCATCGTCGGATGTTCATATTGTCCGCAGGACAAGTTCGCGGACCGGCAAAGAAAGGTATCTAATTCGAAGCATCTTAGTCTTGAAGATTTCAAGCGGTGTCTGGCGCGCGTACCAACTTCCGTCGACATTAGTTTCGCCGGATACTCCGAGCCTTGGCTCAATCCGGACTGCACCGAAATGGTCGAGCACGCTTCCGCCAGAGGCCACGGCATCAGGATTTTCACGACGCTTGTGGGAATGAAGGAGCGGGATCTACAACGCTTGCAAGCGCTGCGCTTGCGGGTATTCGTGGTCCATGTTTTCGACGATGGCGCGTACATGAATAGCCGCCTTGTCGGAGACCAGTATCGCGATTTGGTTCGTCAACTCGTCGACGCGAAGATCCCCTCGATTCGATTCGTGGTTTTAGGCGAGGCCCATCCCGATATCGTCGACATTATCCCTGCCGAAGCTCTAGTTCGCTCACGACCAGTGAGTAGCAGGGGTGGAAGCGTCGACCCCAAGATCGTTGAACCACGGCAGCCAGTGGTCGGAGCGCTGATATGCGTGGACGAACGGCAGTATCGGAATGTTCTCCTACCAAACGGCGACGTCACTCTCTGCTCCATGGATTTTGAACGGCGTCACGTATTGGGCAACCTTCTATGCGACGAATACGCTGATCTCTTTGAAAGCCCAGTTTTTTGCGAAATCGTCGATCGCATGAATGGAGCGGATGGCTTTCTGCTCTGTAGGATGTGCGAATATGCCGATCCAAAGGACCGGATGCTGACTGGATGCCGACGGACCGCCTGAAAGGCCGGGCCAGCGAGGCGAATTGCTTTGGACCGCCAATGCCGTCCGGCGAAATCATTGTCTTCTCACGTCAAGCGAGCGTGATCCCGTACGCGCGGCAGTCGGCCTCGACCATTTCCGAAACGAGCTCATCGAAAGTGGTCTTCGGCTTCCAATCGAGCTTGGTGGCCGCCTTCGAGGCATCACCAATTAGCAGGTCAACCTCGGTCGGGCGGAAATAACGCTTGTCTATCCGGATCAGCGCCTGGTTACTCCGGCGTTCGCGGCCCACCTCGTCGACGCCTTCGCCTTCCCAGACAATCTCCTTGCCGACCCGCCTGAAGGCAGCCTCGACAAAGCTACGGACCGAATGCGTCTCGCCGGTCGCGAGCACAAAATCGTCAGGCTCATGGTGCTGCAGGATGCGCCACATGCCCTCGACATAGTCGCGCGCCGAACCCCAGTCGCGCTTTGCCTCCAGGTTGCCGAGATAGAGGCAGTCCTGCTTCCCGGCCATAATCGCAGCTACCGCACGCGTCACCTTGCTCGTGATGAAGGTTTCGCCCCGCGTCGGCCCTTCGTGATTGAACAGAATCCCATTGCTGGCATAGAGCCCGTATGCCTCGCGGTAGTTCACGGTGATCCAGTAGGCGTAGAGCTTCGCCACCGCATAAGGCGAGCGCGGATAGAACGGAGTAGTCTCCTCCTGTGGGACGCTCTGGACTGAACCGAAGAGTTCGGACGTAGAGGCCTGGTAAAACCGTGTTTTTTCCTCGAGGCGAAGAATGCGGATCGCTTCCAGCAGCCGCAGTGTGCCAAGAGCGTCGGCATTGACCGTATATTCGGGGGTCTCGAAAGAGACTTGCACGTGGCTTTGCGCAGCCAGATTGTAGATTTCGTCGGGCTGCGTTTCCTGCAGGAGGCGGATCAGGTTTGTCGCGTCCGTCATAACCCCGTAATGCAGAACCATGTCGGGATGATCCTCATGAGGATCTTGATAGAGGTGGTCGATGCGCTTGGTATTCCCGATCAGCGAGGCCCGCCGCTTCAGGCCATGCACCATGTAGCCCTTCGAAAGCAGCAGTTCAACAAGCAACGCGCCGTCCTGGCCGGTGATACCTGTAATGAACGCAGTACGCCGAGGTAAACTCATTCCTGATTTCCGTGGATGAAGCCCTGATTTTTCGGGGGATGAAACGTTTTGACAGGGATAGATAGTGGCGCCTACGGATGACTGCGTGCGCTACAATCAGTCCAGTATGAAGCGCCTTAGCTGAAATTTGTGCCTCGAATGATATTAAGAAGGCGAGCGGATTACAGCGGATGTGGTGTACCGCCAGCATCAGTTCTAGGCGGACGTCGCCTCCATCTTACGATCGGACAAACCTGCGGTAGGCGCCTCCTTCCGAGCGAAGTCTTTTCATGTCAGCCGGTGTTCGTAAAATCGATTGTATTGATCCAATGCATTCACACAATCGATAGCTATGACCATAAGGAGCTTTCAGCGCCCTCGAATTGCCAAATAACGATCGGGCGGCGCTGAGAGAGCCACTTCCTTCCGCCAGATCGATAAAAACTGCATTGACGGAAGTGCCCGATTCGCTAGCCGCCTGCGGGACGAACTGTTGAATGAGATGCTGTTCACTTCGTTCGGATCCGCGCCTCCCTGGCCCTGTGGCGCCGACTACAACACGCCCAGTTTGCACAGACCTTCAAACTGCGATATTCGCTCGCGCCGCGCAATACGAAAGACTCCGCGCCAGCGCCCGTCGCGTACACCGCTCATCAGGGCAAAGTCAACGCCAGGAATGAGATCAAAATGTGTATAAAAACTGGAGGCAACGTCAACATTCCCTCATTTGATCTTTGGTAGAACTGTTAGCTCTCCGTCCGGCATGAAACTCTATCATTAAGGGAGTGCGAACGAGAGCGAAGGGGCGCCGACTACCGATGTTTTTGTTGGCGCGCCGGAATTCATCCTCTTGTGCACCTAGCGGTGATTGGTCAAATGTTCCTGTAGATTCTAGTCGATCGCGATGGCGGCTCTTTCTGCGTTAGACAGTTAGCCGCCTTGATGCGCGGCAAAGTAAGAAAGGTCGGGCTGTATGCGCACGCTGTGCGCGCGCACCAAGGCATGGAAACGTTCGTGTTGCGGCCGATGGGACCTGCAACACCCAATATGCTGTGCTGTATGCGCCTGTCACACATGAGCAGGCGCGGGCGCTAAGCTTGTGATTTTATTGGTTGGCAGGCGCTTTCATGAGCGACGAGCAGATGCGTCAACTACCAGACGCCGTAGTATCGCCGCTTGCTCGAAAACTCTAGAAACAATTTCGCGCGGGTCCAGACGAGCTGTTCCCCTGATCAACCAGATTAAGCATATGACCGTGATAGCGGGCAAACATCCAGGGAATAGCTCATGCGAGTAGCCGTCGTGTGGAACTATCATCGTACGGGCGTGATCAACCGGTTCGGTCAGTTATCCGAAGCTCTACGACAGCGTGACAGTCGAAAGCGTGGTGGCGGCACTGCAAGAGGGCGGCCACGAGACGTTGCTGTGCGAAGGCGATAAAGAACTGCTCGCTGCGCTCGAGCGGTTCATGCGACCCGATCCGCGAGCCCGTCCCTCCGGAATCGTCTTCAATATGGCGTACGGGATTCAGGGCGAGTGCCGTTCCACCCACCTTCCGGCGATGCTCGAGATGGCCGGCGTTCCGTACACCGGATCGAACCCGCTCGGGTGTGGGCTGACGCTCGATAAGGTGATCACCAAGAAGCTCATCCGCGATGCCGGCGTGCCGACGCCGAACTTTCGCGTGATGCGCCGCGGCACCGAGAGTACAAGCGACCTGCGATTCCCAGTGGTGGTCAAGCCGCGTCACGGATTCGCCAGCCGCGGATTGCAGCTCGTCCATGAGCCCGCTCAGTTGAGGCACGCCGTGGAAGTGATCGTCACGCAGTATGGGCAGGACGCACTCGTGGAAGAATACATCGAAGGGCGGGAAATCTGGGTCGCGCTGCTGGGAACGAAGAACTCGAGGTGTTGCCTCTGGTGAAGCAGGACTTCGGCGACCGCGAAATGCGTCTGATGACTTGGGAAGCGAAGAACACGGCGGTCGCTGCGCCCCAGCGGATTTGCCCGGCGCAAATCGGGAGTAAGCTTGCGGGGGAGCTGCGGGATATTTCGGTCGCGACCTTCCATGCCTGCCAGTGCCGGGATTACGCCCGCGTCGACCTCCGGATCGACCGCTCTGGCCAGCCCTTTGTCCTGGAAATTAACTCGATGCCGGCGCTCGGTATGTGCACCACTTATGTCTTGGCCGCGACGGCCGCCGGACACAGCTTCTCGAGCTTGGTCAATCGCATCCTCGATGTCGCCCACGCGCGGTATTTTGGAATGGGGATTCCCAAGGCTGAACACCCATCGAGCCGACGCCCTACTTAAGGTGCCTTAGTTTAGTTTAGATGCCGTAATGGGCCGGCCTTGGCGAGCATAGCCAGGTTGGGTGGCTGTCCCTCAGAATGATGGTGTTGAAACGGAGTCCGAGCGATCGGCTCCAAGCATCATGAGAGGAACAGCCATGGAACACTATGTGGGAATCGATGTCTCTCTGGAAGAGAGCAGCGTGTGCATTGTGGACACGAGCGGAACGATCGTGCGCGAGGTCAAGATCGCCAGCGAGCCCGAGGCACTGGTCCGCTATTTCGACGAACTGGAATTGTCTGTCGGCCGCATTGGGCTCGAGGCCGGGCCATTGTCGCAATGGCTGCATGCCGGGCTTGTGGCCGCCGGACGCGATGCGGTTTTGCTCGAGACGCGGCACGTGAAGGCGGCGCTCTCGGCGATGACGGTGAAGACCGACCGGAAAGATGCACGCGGGATCGCCCAACTGCTGCGGATGGGATGGTACCGTCCGGTTCATGCCAAATCGGTGACTTGCAAGGATAGCCGAGCCCTTCCTGTTGGACGCAAGCTTCTGCAAGGCAAGCTTCTCGACGTTGAACTGAGCATCCGCGGGATCCTGCGCGGCTATGGGCTAAAGGTCGGAGAAGTCAGTCGTGGAAGGTTTGAGGCGCGTATCCGGGAGCTGACAGCAGGGCACGTCACTCTGGAGACGATGATTGGTGCGATGCTGACGGCGCGGACGGCGTTGTGGTGCGAGTTCACCAAGCTCCATAGCGAGATGCTGAAGATCGCGCGCGCTGACAAGGTTTGCCGGAGATTGATGAGCACACCTGGCGTCGGGGCCTTGGTTGCGCTCACCTATCGCTCGGCGGTGGACGACCCGACGCGGTTTGGAAAATCCAGTACGGTCGGAGCCTATTTCGGGCTTACGCCCAAAAAATATCAATCCGGTGAGACCGATCGGGACGGTGGCGTCAGCAAGGTCGGCGACGCCATGGTGCGAACCGCGCTCTTTGAAGCGGCGCACATCATGCTGACGCGGGCGACCCGCTTCTCGAGCCTGAAGCACTGGGCGCTCGACGTGGCGAAACGCCGGGGCATGAAGCGCGCCAAGGTGGCCCTTGCCCGCAAGTTGGGCGTCGTGCTCCATCGCATGTGGGTGGATGCGACCGACTTCGGCTGGAGCAAGGCCGCAGGGATGGCATAGGAGATAGAGCGTTCGGAGCGAGCCGAAACGGCAGCGCTCTCCTGAGGTCCCGTCGCCGGGACGAGGGCTTGGCAAGGTCGTGTGTAGTGCTGTGAATGCTTCGGCAAACCACGCTTCCTAGATTGACCTGTCAGCTCTACCAAAGCCCCGACCCCCAGCACGCTCATCAGGTTGCGCACCTGCGCATCGCGACGTGCCAACCCGACAAGACGCTTCTCGATCGTCTTGAACTCGCACAGCAGCACGGCTCGGGTCTTGAGAAGAGCCTCGGCAATCTGCTCCAGCGTGTCATGATGGGCGACCAGTTCGCGAACCCGCCGCTCAAACGTCTTCGGCGTCGTCGGGCCAAAGCCGCGCAAGACCCCGCGGATGCTCATCTCGACATCGTGCCGCTTCGACTGCAGGAGCTTGAGCGTGGTCAGCAGCGCGCGGACTTCCTGTGCCGGCAGTGACTTGCAGTGCACGGGGCGGAACCAGCCAAGCTGCATGAGTTGTGCAATGCCGCGCGCATCCTTGCGATCCGTCTTCACCGGCATCGCCTTGAAGGCGTCGCGCACGTGGCGCGTCTCGAGAAGCTCCACTGCCAGGCCGGACGCCTGCAGCCCAGCAAATAGCCATTGCGACAGCAGGCGATCAGCGCCTCCGGCTCGCTCGCCACCTTCGCTTCCCGCACGATCTTGCCCTGCCCATCAACGACGCAACACTTGAGCATTCCAATGACACATCAATCCCGGCATAATAATCCACGGTCGTCTCTCGTTGATGTTTGGCGCTGGCTTCGGCCATGACGCCGTTCACACCATCATTGTGAGGGACGACCGCCTCGACCGAAAGTCTGGCTGAGGCGCCAGAGGCCCGTTACCCCATCTAGCGGATCCCAGGAATGGTGATGGGCGGCCGCCGAGGATCTGGTCGAGCGGATCGAGCTCGAAGCCGCGATAAATCCGATCCTCCTTTACACCTTTCCTCAAAGGACCTCGTCAGCGACTTCGCTCGATCTCGAAGTTAAGATTTCAAGCTCCGAGCCTCACCCCGAAAGCTTGCAATGTCAAAACCCAAAGCCCAACCCCGCCCAACGTTTAGCAGTTTTCACGGACGTCTGCTTACACTTGCCTGAGTGAATCGATTGAGTGACCGCTTGAGACCTAGGTTGTCTCTTAGCGTTTCTCCGAAGTATCTGGATCTGAATTTTCCTCGGCGGCGCAATTCAGGAACGACGAGCTCAACAAAATCCTTGAGTCCGCCAGGAACGGTGGCAGGCAATACATTGAATCCGTCAGCCGCATTTTCGTCAAATACATCAACCATGGTGTCTGCAATTTCATCCGGCGTGCCAACAACCAGCCGATGGCCACGGCTGTCCGATACCAAGCGGATTAGTTGTCTCCAGGTGAATTTTTGGCGCGCAGCCAGGTCGAGGAGCAATTTCTGACGACTCTGGATGAAATTCGTCTGCGGTAAAGCCTCGGGGACTAACGAGTCAAGATCCATTGAACGCAGGTCGACTACAGATCCCAGCCAAACAGAGGCCTCCCCAATTAGAACATCGATGTGCGTATCTGATTGTAGTCTTTGAAGCTTCTCAGACGCTTCTTGCTTAGTCCTCCCAACGATCGGGACAATGCCCGGCATCACGAGTACCTGATCGTCCTCTCGTCCAAGTGCGCGCGCTTTCTCTTTAAGAGTCGCGTAGTATCGTTTACCGCTCTCTAAAGAGGGTTCGGCAGTGAACACGACCTCACCCACTTCTGCAGCGAACGCAATACCGGCATCGGATGTGCCAGCCTGAACCAACACGGGGTAGCCTTGCGGCGGCCTCGCAATGTTGAGTGGCCCTCTAACTGAAAAGTGGGTCCCTCGGTGGTTAAGCAGATGCAGCTTCGTAGCATCAGCGTAAATACCACTTCGCTTGTCGCGAATGAAAGCGTCGTCCTGCCACGTATCCCAAAGACCTTTGACGACTTCTACGAATTCCCTCGCTCGATCGTAGCGCGTGTCATGATCTGGAAGTTCCTTTTCACCGAAATTCTGGGCTTCGGAATTACTTGCGGAGGTGACAATGTTCCAGGCTGCGCGTCCTCGCGATAGATGGTCAAGTGATGCGAGCAAGCGTGCAAGGTGATAGGGTTGGGAGTAGGTCGTCGTCGCTGTCGCGACAAGGCCGATGTTTTGTGTTCTCGATGAAAGCGCCGACAACAGCGTAATTGGCTCGAACCCATCGATACCACTTACACGAGCTATGGCTGCGTGATCAGCTATCACGCCTTGGTGATCGGGGAGAAATACGAAGTGGAACGCCGCGCCTTCGGCAAGTGCTGCTAGATCAGCATATTGGTTGATATCAACTCCGCGGTTCGCAGGCGTGCTCGGATCGCGCCATGCACCTGGATGATATCCCGCCCCGCGAGTGAGATATAGCCCGAGCGTCATTTCATCATTGCGTCGCATGCAGCATCTCCGTTCAATTGGACTATCCTCGCGCTACAGGCTCAGCTGGTGGGCTGTGTTCGTTGACGCCACAGGACAACGAGCCTCAACACGCAATTCTTCAT
Source organism: Mesorhizobium sp. CNPSo 4689 (assembly GCF_057784325.1). Taxonomy (NCBI): domain Bacteria; kingdom Pseudomonadati; phylum Pseudomonadota; class Alphaproteobacteria; order Hyphomicrobiales; family Phyllobacteriaceae; genus Mesorhizobium; species Mesorhizobium sp. CNPSo 4689. Next base: position 10,051 of record NZ_JBWLUZ010000027.1, on the reverse strand, counting down.
GGTCACCCGAGATCTTGACGACAGTCATACCACTTCGCTGCGACACTGATTCCCTCCGAAGCCAATGCTGAGGGGCTCTAGCAAATCGTTCCAAGTCATCGTCACCTCGCCTTTTCCAAGACAGACTAACTTGCGGCGGATGCCGCTTATTTAGGAGCTTGTCTCCCGAAATGGTTCGACACGTTTAGCTGAGAACCGACAACCGAGAACCTACTAAGTGTGGTAGTATTCTGCGCATCAGAGCTTCGTGTGTCCCCGATATGTAGCGCCGCCGATTCAGAAAAACTCAAAGCCTTCACTGTTTCGGAGGCCATTTCCGAGCTGCGGAAACCGGGGAACAGGAAGCGCCGGGAACGCTTAAGCTGCCTGACTCGTGGAGATGCGACGCGGGTTTCTCACATGGCAGAAACCATGTAGGTTCGGAGCCGCTAGTTTCGCGCTAAAACATCGAAGCGCTTCCAAGTTGGCTCAATAATGGTGAGCTGGGCAGCGTCGCTATGGGGGCCGGGCGTTTTCGGGATCAGTGCAAGAGAACGGTTAGATTGCATTAATTCTCGATAAGCGGCCGGCGCCGGCAGGAAGTGCACCGCCTGCTGCGACGCTCCGCTACAACACTCGCAACGAGAGAATGATGGTACTGCCGCGAGTAGCCCACCTTCACGGAAACAGGAAGGAGCGCAGCCCGGCACTGGCGGGCTCGCCAGGCAGCCTCAGAACAATCGGATATCCGGAGGCCTCCCGGCCCGCTCGCGGCACGACGTGAGGGCGCCAGGCGCGCAGATATTGGAACGTGATTGTCATAGTTTTCGCGCCATTGCCGCCTTGGCCTTGTTGGTGCCGAGGGCTTCGGCGCGCTAATAAAGATTTCGCAGTTGCGGACCAACAGCGACGGCCGGCGAAACCGTCTCGACAAATGCGCAGTGCAATCACTGGTTGGCCTCCCCGATAATGCGGCCATGCTCGGTCATGCCGCCGCTCAAACGCCGGCGCAAGCCATCAGCGAGGATCTGGGCGGCGCAAATGCGGCCTGCGCGCGGGAACGACATGACGATCTTGCCGTCGGGCAATTGGGCGACGGCGTGCTCGATGTGCGAGGACAGCTTGGCGATCTCGCAGACGAGGCGTTCGAGAATGGCGACCAATGCGCCGGCGAGTTCGCCTTTGGCGTCGGCCTCGGCGTCACCGGCCAGCCCTGTCGGCGCGGCTCGCAGTCGGGCCAAGAGATCGGCAGGCGAACGGCGCCCACAGTAGGCGTGTTGCGCCATGAAGCTGGCCAGGCGTTTCTCGCCCAGGCGGCTGGCGCTGTCGGGAGTGGGATAGCGGCCGACGAAGGCGAGCGCGATCGGGCTGTCGATGGCGGCGAAGATGGCGACTGCCCCTGGCCAGAAGCCTTCGAGCAGATTGCGGAGCTGGTTGGCCAATGCGACACGCTGGGCCACCAGGTCGTCGCGGCCGCGGACCAGGGCGCGCAACGCCCGGATGTCATCGGAGACCGGCACAAGAGGCCGGAAGCGATGTCCGTCGGTGCGCAAGATGTCGGCCAACATGAAGGCATCGCCCGGATCGCTTTTGCCACCGGCGGCGCGGTAGCGCGGCCTGCAGGCCTTGACGACGTTCGGATGGATCGGGATCACGGGATACCCGGCCTCGACCAAGGTATCGACGACCAGACCGGATGGTCGCTCGATGGCGATGGGCAGTTCGGCCGGCGCCGCCACGCACTTGAGCCGGGCTACCATGTCGGCCAACCCAGCCGCATCGTGGCGGACATCGAGACGGACGATGACCTGGCCGACGCCGTCAATAACGCACAGGGCATGGCTTGCGCCGCCCCAGTCCAAACCTGCGTGAAATGGCATATGCTGATCTCCTCGGATTGCGATAAACTCACCCGAGCTGGGAGATCGTACGGATCGCTCACTGACAGGCGCTCTGGCTGGCCAGCACTGGCGCTTCACCCTGTGGTCCGTCGCGGTCTCCCGGCACCTGCCGTGCGGCGGGTCTCATACGGGCCGTCAACCGGCAAGCGCGCTTGGCCGTCACTGCAGATGCTCGGGCTGGCGGATGCTACGCCACTTGATCGCTTCGCACCCGCCAGCCCAAAGGTGCACCAGTGAGCGTTGAAGGCCCTGTAATGGGGCCGGAGCAAAGGGGCCGGATCAGGTGGTCGTATTGTTTGGAACAACTGGAAACAGGATGACTTCAGAAGATACGACAGACAAGCCGTTTCGAATTGCGAAACGACAAGTGTACGAAGCTTACAAAGCGGTCAAAGCCAACCAGGGCGCAGCCGGGGTGGACGGGCAGACCCTGGAGATGTTCGAGAAGGACCTTGCAGGAAACCTCTACAAGGTCTGGAATCGGATGTCCTCAGGGACGTACTTCCCACCGCCGGTTCGCGCTGTCTCCATTCCGAAGAAGAGTGGGGGCGAAAGGGTTTTGGGTGTGCCCACCGTCAGCGATCGGATCGCACAGATGGTGGTCAAGCAGATGATTGAGCCGGATTTGGATATCCTCTTTCTTCCAGACTCCTACGGCTACAGGCCGGGAAAATCGGCTCTGGATGCAGTTGGCGTCACGCTTCAGCGATGCTGGAAGCATGACTGGGTTCTGGAATTCGACGTCAAAGGGCTGTTTGACAATCTTCCGCACGATCTCCTGCTGAAGGCGGTCAGAAAGCACGTCACATGCAAGTGGGCTCTGCTCTACATCGAAAGATGGCTGGCAGCGCCGATGGAGAAGAACGGGGAAGTCGTCGAGCGCACACGCGGTACCCCGCAAGGGGGCATTGTCAGCCCGATCTTGTCGAATCTCTTCATGCACTATGCTTTTGATCTGTGGATGACCCGGACGCATCCTGACCTTCCATGGTGTCGATATGCGGACGATGGCCTTGTGCATTGCCGGAATGAGCAGCAGGCAGAAGCCCTCAAGGCGGAGCTTGGTGCTCGACTGGCAGCATGCGGGCTTCAAATGCATCCGACAAAGACCGAGATCGTCTATTGCAAAGACCAAAGGCGCAGGGGGGAATACCCGAATGTCGTGTTCGACTTCCTCGGGTATCAGTTCCGGCCGCGACGCGTGGCGAACACACGGCGAGATGAGTTCTTCTGTGGTTACACGCCTGCGGCCAGCCCAACGGCAATGAAGTCGATGCGGGCCACGATTAAAAGCTTGAACATCCCGCGGCAGACGCCGGGGACGCTGGCTGAAATCGCCCAACAGCTCAATCCACTCCTTCGCGGATGGATAGCCTATTATGGCCGCTACAGCCGTTCGGCCCTGTCCACTCTGGCTGATTACGTCAACCGGAAGCTCAGGGCGTGGATCATGCGGAAGTTCAAGCGCTTTCAGTCCCATAAGACGCGTGCCAGCCTCTTCGTGAGAAAGCTGGCGCGGGAAAATCCAGGACTGTTTGTGCACTGGAAGGCGTTCGGAACGAATACGTTTGCCTGATGGGAGCGGTGTGAATCGAGAGGTTCACGCACCGTTCTGCGAGAGGCCGGCAGGTGAAATCCCTCCGGCCTACCACCCCGGCCTCTCCACAAAGATGGCCCGCATGCGTGGAAGAGCGCCGCGCGGCGAGCGCTGCCGGGCCGGCGTGCCGCATGGCCACTGGAAGACCACGACCTTCACCGGAGCGCTGCGGCTGACGGGCATGACTGCGCCCTTCGTCTACGACGGCGCCATGAACGGCAACGTGTTCCTGGCCTATGTCGAGCAGGTGCTGGTCCCGACATTGTCGGAGGGCGACGTAGTCGTCATGGACAACCTGCCCGCCCACAAGGCCGCCGGCGTGCGCGACGCGATTGAGGCCGCAGGCGCGAGCCTGCTCTACCTGCCGCCTTACAGTCCCGACTTCAATCCGATTGAAAACGCATATTGAGGGAACCTCTGAAAGTGAGGTTCTGTTGATACCACGCATTGGCCACAAAGCGCTGATTCTGTTGGTTCAATGGATAGTGAGTCGCGATGAACCAGAAGCGGACACACATCCGATGGACGGATTTGCCGGCAGACCGGCGTCGACGCCTCGTGGCGATGATCAGCAGTCTGATACAACGGAGTGTGTCGACGGATCGGGAGATCGGTCATGAATGCGGAACCGAGCCTGCTCACCTTCGCGTTGCCGGAAAAGATCCACAGCCGCCACAATGATCGCCAGGCCATCGTGTACGTTCGGCAGTCGACGGTTCGACAGGTCGAGCACAACCGCGAGTCAACGCTGCTTCAATACGCCTTGGCGGATCGGGCATTCCGACTGGGATGGCGTCGTGACCAGATAACGGTGATCGATGACGACCTGGGCCGCTCGGGCGCATCAACCCTTGATCGGCCGGGCTTCCAGCGCCTCGTCGCGGAGGTTGGGCTCGGCCATGTCGGAATGGTCATTGGCATCGAAGTATCTCGCCTCGCACGATCGTGCAGGGACTGGCATCAGCTTTTGGAAATGTGTGCGTTGTTCGACACGCTGATCGGCGATGCCGACGGCATCTACGATCCGAGCACCTACAATGACCGGCTGTTGCTCGGCCTGAAGGGTACGATGAGTGAGGCTGAACTCCATATCCTGAAAGCCCGTATGCACGAAGGGCGCAAAGCCAAGGCGCGGCGCGGCGAACTCATTCTCGGTCTACCGCGCGGTTACGTGCTGAAGCCCTCGGGCGAATTGGCATTGGACCCGGACGAGGGGGTTCAAAGGGTCCTACGCCTGGTCTTCACCTTGTTTGAAAAGCGTCGCTCGATCAGTGGTGTCCTGCGTTACCTCGTGGACCATGACATTGCGCTTCCTGATCGAATCCGGAGCGGACCTGAAAAGGGCGACGTGTGCTGGAACCGGCCTAATACAGCGACGCTCGGTGACATGCTTCGTCACCCTGGTTATGCCGGCGCCTATGTCTTTGGGCGCCGACGCCACGACGGCCGGCTCCGGGTTCCTGGCAAACCTCACAGCGGCCGACGCTTTGTTCGCGATCCGCAAAAATGGATGGTGCTGCACCAAAGCGCACTTCCGGCGTACATTGACTGGCAAACGTATGAGCGGAACCAGGAGTTGATGGCGGCAAACCGTTCGCGATATACTGGCGTCCCGCGTGGTGGCGCAGCACTGCTTGGCGGCTTGATCTGGTGCGGCGTGTGTAGCCGAAAAATGGTGACCGGCTACAATGACGACGGGCGGGAAGCACGATATAGCTGCAGCTATGAGGCCACCACCTACGGCGGTCCACGGTGCCAGTCGATCAGCGCTCGTCCGGTGGACACCTGTGTGACCGCGTTGATGCTCGAAGCCCTCTCACCCTCGGCAATCGACGTCAGTCTTCAAGTTGCCGAGGATATCGAACTCGAACGGCAGCAGTTGCACGAAGGCTGGAAGCAGCGACTGGAACGCGCGGATTATGAAACGGCGCTCGCGCGCCGACGCTACGAAGCTGTCGACCCTGACAACCGCCTGGTCGCGCGGACGCTGGAACGAGACTGGGAAGCAGCACTGGCGACGAAACAGGCGCTCGCGGATGACCACCAGCGAGCCCTTGCGCGACAACCTGAGCGGCTAACGGCGCAGGAAAAGGACGCGGTTCGCCAGTTGGCAGAAGATGTGCCTTCCCTGTGGAAGGCGCAGTCCACTACATCGCGAGACCGACAGACCATCGCCCGTATGATGCTCGATCGCGTGGTCATCCGGGTGTTCGGAGAGACCGAACGTGCCGAAATAAAATGCCACTGGGCAGGCGAGGTCGTGACGACACATCCGATCATTCGAACCGTGAGACGCTTTGAACAACTCGAGCATCACGACGAAATACTGGACCGGATCGCGGCGCTCCGTGCTGAGGGAGCGACCGCTCGGCAGATTGCTGACGATCTCAATGCGAAAGGCTGGGCGCCCGCAAAGAAAGCCATGTTCGACGCCCTGATCGTCCAGAAGCTTCTGGTGTGAAAGGGACTTGGAAAGAAGCGACCCATTTGGTCAGGCAACGTTCGTCGGAATGACGACGAGATGACCTTGCAGGAACTCTCCGAACAGCTCGGCGTCCATCGTCAGACCGTCTACGGTTGGCTTCGGCGCGGAAAGCTCAAGGGCCGCATCGCCAAGGTGGGGACACAACGTATCTGGCTCGTCAGCCTATCTCACGCCTCAACAGGAATCCGGACTGGAGAGTCATCATGACAACACGATCGAGAACGCCTTCGCCAAACTCAAGGCGCTGCTGCGAGCAAAGGCCGAGAGAACCATCAAGGCTCTATGGGACGCGGTCGGCGCGGTCGTCGACCTCTTCACCCCAGCCGAATGTGCCAACTACTTCAAAGCCGCAGGATATGAACCGGATTAAACAGGACGTGCTCTATTGCGGTGTTCGAACGCAGCAATGCCGCATTCCGCCATCATCGTATCCAAATTAATGCAGGCTGAGACTGCAGGCCAGGACTCAAGTATGATCACAGCTGTTCCAACCCGTGTCCTTTAAACATCGAAAAACCCTCCAAAATTCGCAATACGCTCCGTGCCACATTGCCGCTAAGCAAACGTTGCAACAGATCCTTCAAACTAATTGACAGAATCTTTGCGACCGCTGCCCGCTAAGAGTGCTACCTTCACCAGAAGTCGGAGTTCAGGAACGGATAAGAAGCTGATGGCTGTTTACGCTTAGACCACTGTACAGCACACTACGAAGGGTTAATTAACGACAAGAGGATCGATCGTCATGATTGCAGAGCCACAGGCGTATTGGTCGCTATTCATCGAAGCGGTCCGGCGTCATGGCCTTCATCAGGTGAGAAGGCGCATTCCCGGCAGATGGTCGCAACGGGTGTCTCCCCACCAGTACGGGATCATGGCGCAGGGGTCGTCATAACGACAACCAGAGTATCGAGCTGAGTTACACAATTTCGGACGTCAACGTATTTCTAAACGCGGTACTGCGCCGCGAGAACGCCTGACCTGCGGCATGTCTGACTAGCCTCAGGACCAGTCCAGCTTCAAACGGATAGAGGAATGCTCCGTGATGTTAAGAACCTTTGGCACCTACATCGTTGAGCTGCTGGCCGCCAACGGTGTCGAACTCGTGTTCGGCATTCCCGGAGGGCACACGATCGAGCTTTATCGTGGCCTACAAAAAACGGGCTTGCGGCACGTCACGTCCCGCCACGAGCAGGGCGCCGGTTTCATGGCCGACGGATACGCCCGGGTCAGCGGCAAGCCTGGGGTCTGCTTCATCATCAGTGGCCCGGGATTGACTAACATCGCGACTGCCATGGGGCAGGCCTATGGCGACTCGATTCCGCTGCTGGTGATCTCCGCGGTGAATCCAGTCGGCGCGATGGGCTCAGGCGCCGGCCATATTCACGAACTGCCCGATCAACGCCAGTTGATGCGGCAAGTTAGTGCGTTCAGTCATACCGTTCTGGATATGGGCGAGTTCGAACTGGCTCTTGCGAGAGCCTTCGCGATTTTTGCTTCCGCTCGGCCGCGCCCAGTTCACATAGAGATCCCCGTCGACTTGCTGGGATGCGACAGCACTTCCCTGGGCATCGCCCGCCGCTTTGAACTGCCTGCCGCCCCCGGCCCCGCAACGGCAGCAGCGGCTGCAGCGGCAGAACTGCTCGGAAGCGCCGTTCGGCCGGTGATAGTGGCCGGCGGAGGAGCCAGGCGTGCCAGTGTTTCCATCAGGCGTCTAGCCGAAGTCCTAGACTCACCGGTATTGATGACAGTGCACGGTCGCGGTATTTTGCCTTGGGGGCACGCGCTTGCTGTTCCCATTATTCCGGCCAGCGCGCCCGCAGTCGAACTGCTCAGCAAGTCCGACGTAATTTTAGCGGTCGGCACTGAGATTGGCCCGACCGATTTCAAGCTTCTCGATCGCGTCAGCTTCCCTGGCAAGCTCATCAGAATAGATCTCGACCCTGAACAGGCGATGCGTGGCATGTTTCCAGATCTGGCGATCGTAGCCGATGCGACCGAAGCCACCGAACAGATCGCTGCGCTGATCGCGCCTTCCGATCCAGGCCGCAGCGGGGGTGCACGCGCCGCTGCGGCGCGGACAGCGATGGCGGCTCTAACTACGCCCAAGAACCGGGCGGGCCTGTCTCTACTATCGGCGTTGCGCGATGAGGCAACAAACACGATCATCGTGGGTGATTCCAATCAACCAGTCTATGGCGGCTGCATGGCATTCGGGACCGATGCGCCCGGCACCTTCTTCTGCTCGGCGATCGGCTACGGGACGCTGGGATATGCGCTGCCCGCTGCTATAGGCGCTAAAATCGCCGCTCCGGACCGGCCCGTCGTTTGTGTCATCGGAGACGGTGGACTTCAATTCACTCTCCCGGAAATGGCGACTGCGGCCGAAATTGGTTGTCCCATCATCATGATCGTCTGGAACAACAATGGCTATGGCGAGATCAAGACATATATGGAGAATGCCAGGATCGAGCCGATCGGTGTCGATCTCTTTACACCCGATTTTCAGAAGCTCGCGCAGGCATTTGACTGGCATGCTGAGATACTGGCAGGATCGGACGCCCTTGGCGCGCGTCTGGCTGCGGCCAGGGCGCGCAGCAAGCCCTCTCTAATCGAGATTGTAGAGGCGTCGTACCTCTAGTCGCTGGCTCTTGTGAATCGGCGTGCAAAATTGTGTCTGACGCACTCTCAATGAAGTTCGGGATCATACGTCACGATCAGGCTGGCTAGCAGGAGGTCGAGCTTTCCGCGTCTATACATCTGCCGCTTCACAAGCTTAGGCTTGGTGATCTGTCCCTCTGTTTGACCATTGGCCATGCTTCCGTGATCGCGGCGCGGACGGCGGCACGGTCGCGAATGATGCCCTTTACGAAAGACGCGATGCGGCTATTGCCGGCGCCGATCCACAGCTCGAGATCATCGGCAAGCTTCTTGCGGATCACGGAATTGAAACCGGCGATCAGGTTGCGTGCTTCCACCAGCAGGGGCATGCCCGCCTCGATGGCGGCGATCATGACCGTGTCGGCTTTGCTCAGATGATCACGAGCCACGCTGGCCACGGATTACTTGGCGTACGAGTTTGCGACTGTGACCGGTGCGGCGCACTACTCCTTGATGGGGAATGCCTTCGCCGGCAAGTTTCATGATTGCCTCGTTTGTCTCTTCACGCCGCGGTTAGCCTTCGTATTGCAGCTTCTCCACGTAGGTGAGCAAGTCGGGATTGATCATCATAGTGCCGATCGCAATTCGGATTATCCGCATCGACTTGCGAGCGCGTCGAGGAAAGCCGCGCTCGCATTCTCCATGAGATGCCAGCGGTCGGCGACCTGAACCGCATTTGGTAATGCCTTGGCGGTGGCTTCGCCGTAACCGCCGCCGCGGTCGCGCGGCAACAACGTCACGATCCGCCGTCGCTCCAGATCGCAGACGATTGTGACGTAGCGATGATTACGGCGATAGGCCCAGTCGTCGATGCGGACAATCTTGATTGGGTCTGTCGTAAACAGCGCCCCTTGCCGCACCACCCGCAACGACGTGTCATTGCTGACCGGAGCCATCGGCCGCTTTGCGAAACTAGCCGCCGGCCGGCCGCCGAGCGCAGTCCCAAATATGCCTTCCGGGATCGGGACGGCGTGGTCCAGGCACTGGCGCCGGCGCACATCATCGAAAGCGCCCCTGCCGACAGAGCGGCTGCTTGCCTATATCGCCGTGTCGAAATACGCTGATGGCCTTCCGCTTTACCGGCAGGAGGCGATCCATCTCCGTGATGGCGTCGAACACAGCCGATCGCTGATGGCGCAGTGGATTGGGCATCTGTTCTTCGAGCTGCAGATGCTTGCTGATTACATCCTGTGCGGGAGAGGGAGGGGTTTCGACATGCCAAATTTAGCCAAGCCGGATTGTGCCCGATTGACTACGCCTCGGCTCATCGGCTTTCGCTCTGGAAAATCCGAAACGTCTCGGTGAGAAGTTCCATGAAGACGTCGATTTCCGGCTCGGTGATGATGAGCGGCGGAGCCGCCATGAACCATTCGCCGAACTTTCCGCTCGCCGCGCGACGCGAATAGATGTGGAGGCCAAGATCGCGGGCGA